>CAVRDQ010000099.1:0-10004 GCA_963719655.1 uncultured Acidobacteriota bacterium
GCAGCCATAGGATTATTTGTAACTAAAATATTGGAAGAGAATCCAACCTTTTCTATAAGTGATGTAAACATTCTAACGATACCGACTGAAAGAAATCATAGCAATGTTAAGGGAAATGGACAGTGTATAAAGTAACTGAGACAGAAACGCATATCTTTTTTCTAACTGGTCCATTATCACAATGGCATCCAGCTTCGTTTTATGCAAATTTTAGAACCAGTGGAAAGAAATATTTGTTCAATTGTGCTAAACAATTTATGATGGCTGGTAAAGCTGAATTGTTTAATGATACAGAAACTTTTGATGCAATTATGCAACCTATTCATCCGAGAGAACAAAAAGCTTTGGGTCGGTTGGTCGAAAAATTTTGATCCAGCAATATGGGATGATCAAGCAGAAAACATTGTGTTTCGTGGCAATTATTTCAGAGCCATTCAAAACAAAGAATATAGAAATGTTATGTTAGCCACTGATAAATGTTTTGTAGAAGGTAATAAAGACGATAATATTTGGGGAGTAGGATTACATTGGGACGATCCTGTTATTTTAGATGAAAATAATTGGGATGGAAAAAATCTATTGGGTATAACCCATATGAAAGTTCGTTACACTCTTAACGAACAACTTGACTTGAGTTGAAGTTTTGATATTATGCTGGATTAACTTTTGAAAAGGCTATTAAATAAAACATTTTTAGCACTAATTGCGACAGCATTTCTTCTACAGCATGTGTAGCTCCAGTTTCATGTGTCCAGAATGGACAAAATTGGTGTGCATATCTACTGTGGGTGGTGGAGATACTAACGGAACACAATAAAAAATGGGGCGAAAGCCCTTTTTTATTGTTCTTGTTTAGTTTAGAAAATTTCTTAGCAGCTTTTTAATGATTTTTCTTCTAAGAAATTTTGCTTTCATTAATCTTGTGAAATGCCATTTCTTACAACTTGGACATTGATAATGTCGCAAGTTAGATTTCTTTTGTAATTTTTTGGCTTTGATAATTTCCTCTTCCGTTTCATATATAATTTTTTGTGTTGCTTTACATTTTGATTTATGAGGAATTGGAATTGTTTCTTTTGCAGCAGGATCAACCATAAGAGGCCAATCAGGATGAAATGCAACAATGATTTCTTTGGCTTCTTGGATAATTTTTTGATTTAAATCTGGATCGCCAGCACGCCATTTAAGCCTGTTTTTGTTAGCAACAGGCTCTAAAATTTTAAATTTGGTTAAGCGTCCAGCTACGTCAATTTCAATTTGATATTTATAAACGCCATTTTCAATAATAAATGTTTTATACATATATCTTATGATATGTACAGCCAATCGCTCGCTCAGAAACATTCCGACGCCACTTATTGATCCATCGGCTTTATGATCATCTCGGCAATCGTGCCTGGTCATCCAATAACCAATGCGAGTGTCATAGCTATCACAATAATAAATGGTTGTTTCATGCTCGTACATACACCAAGCTTTAAAGCGTTGGCCAATGACAAAATCATCAGGATTGGTTTCTGGTGTTTGGATCATTTCTTTGGTAGATGAATAATTTTCAAATATTCTTCTGACCCAGCGGCGGATTGCCTCTGGAAAGCAATATAACCTGCTTATGGTGAATGGTGCCACTTGTTCCATCGCACCATTTAACCTGAAGAATTACTTCCGGTATATCCTGAATATTCAAAGAAAATCCAATAACATGACCAGGCATGGATTTGGCATTCTTCATTTTGACCACGGCGCCGAGATTGAAATTGGCCAAATCAGGATCATCAAAGCTTGGATTCACTTGCGGACGCACATAGGTTGGTACAAGCGGTACCGTCTTCTTTTCCAAAACATTACTTTGTGGCCTTTCTTCCAGATGTCCAATAAATCATGCCGTAATCCGTGCAACAACCGGTCGGATCATCTGAGAAAATATTTCCTCGCACTCCCTTGGCAGGAACCTTCCATGAGGAAAGCTTGAAAACATCGCCCGTAGCCAATTCCACAAACCCATAAGCATAGTTGCTGCCAGGTGAGGCTGCTGCCAACCGAACGTATTTGGTACCACCAGCCATGGCTGTAATGGTTACCATGGAACGGTCTCCACGATTAATCTTGGCCATGATCTTGGCAGCGTAATCTTCAACGTCTTTGAAAGTGGCGACAGGCATTGGAATAATCCTTCTCTATGGAGAAAGGGATAATAGCACAAATATATAGGTTGTCAAGGAAAAATTATGCGCCGTAGATAATATTGGCGCCCCTTTATTGTGCCGCTCTGGCAAGTCCGGAGGCGGTTGATTAGCTTCAAATATCCATCATTGGTGCCAAGATGGATGCTCCAAGGTGCACGACGTGGTTGTCAGGGGCGCCGTCTGGGATGTGCTTGTAATCGGTCCAGTTCTTGTCAACCCACTGGCGGCGCTTGAAGAATTTCCTGGAGTCGTATATGGCCGCGTAGTGACGGTCTGAGAAACCGAGGCTGAAACCGACACGCTGCCTGTTCCTGTGTGACCAGTCTTGGTAGTGGAGTTGGTCACAAATGAGAGTGAGGTAGCAAAACCACTGTTTCCAGTTGTAGAAGCCCCATGACCAGTTCCGGTTGGCTGAACAGAGAAGCTTGAGTTTGATGTGGGGTATGGCGCGGTCGAACCTCCGACAGACGACGGTACACGGCAGGCGGACCTTGATATCCTCGCCGGAAGCCTCCCCAAGCGGAGATCTGTATTGGCGCTCGGTGGCCTTGAAGGCCGCATCCGGCATGTTGTTGATCAACCCAATGGTGATCGCTTCGGCCGCTCGCTCCGGATCGGAAAACGATGCCTCGTGGTGGCGAGATGTGGTTCTGTTCGGACCCTCGCCGCCGCAGCCACCGGAATAGATTTCAACTGGCATCCTTCTCCTCCCCTTCAACCGTGCCGAACTCTAACTCGCCGCCCTGGCCTACGAGGCAGCCGCGAGGGCCTGACCGAGGTCTTCCAGGATGTCGTCAATATGCTCGATCCCGATGCTGAGCCGAATTAGCTCCGGCAAAACCCCCGCGCGAATCTGCTCCTCGGCCGACATCTGCCGGTGCGTGGTGGAGGCCGGGTGGCAAGCCAGCGATTTCGCGTCTCCCAGATTCACCAGCCGCGTCACCAGCTTCAGCGCGTCATGGAACTTGACCGCCGCCGGATAGCCTCCCTTGATGCCAACCGACATCAGCGAGCAGGGACGGCCGTGAAAGTACTTCTGCGCCAGCGGGTAATACTTGCTCTCGGGAAATCCGGCAAACCGGATCCAGTCCACCCGCGGGTCGTCGCGAAGAAACTCCGCCACCTTCCGGGCGTTCTCCACGTGGCGCTCCACGCGCAGCGCCACCGTCTCAATACCCTGCAACAACAGGAATGAGCTGAGAGGCGAAATCACCGCTCCGCCGCAACGCAGATACACGCTCCTGCAGCGCGCAATGTACGCCGCTCTTCCGAAATGCTCGGTGTACACCAGGCCGTGATACGAGGCATCCGGCGTGCTGAAGGCAGGGAAGCGCGCGGCATGGCGCTTCCAGTCGAAGTTTCCGCTGTCAATGATCGCGCCGCCCAGCGTGGTTCCGTGGCCGCCCAGGAACTTGGTCAGCGATTCGACCACAATGTCAGCGCCGTGTTCGATGGGCCGCAGCAAAACCGGCGAGGCCACCGTGTTATCCACAATCAGCGGTACGCCATGCTCATGCGCCAGGCGCACAAGCTCCTGGATGTCGCAAATGTTCCCGGCCGGATTCCCAACGCTCTCGCAGAAGACCGCCCGCGTCTTGTCGTCAATCAGCTTGGCGATGGCCGCCGCGCTGTCGTCCGCCGCAAAGCGGACGCTCACTCCCTGGCTGGGCAGGATGTGCGCAAACAGCGTGTGCGTGGTGCCGTAGAGCATGGGCACGGAGACGATGTTCGAGCCCATCTCCGTCACGTTCATCACGGCATAATTCATCGCCGCCTGTCCGCTGGCGACGCAGAGCGCCTCAAGGCCTCCTTCGAGCGCCGCTACCCTCCGCTCCAATACTTCCGTCGTGGGATTTTGAATGCGTGTGTAGCGATATCCCTCCGCCTCAAGATTGAAGAGCGCCGCGGCGTGGTCGGCGCTGTCAAACGCGTAGGCCACGGTCTGATAGATCGGCACGGCCACGGACTTCGTCGTGGGGTCGGGCTCGTAGCCACTGTGAATCGCAATCGTTTCGAGTTTCATCGTTGTCGGCGGCTGCTTCCTCGCTCAGTTCGCTTGCAATACTTTGTCGCGGCCAGTGGCGTTGGAGAGAAGAGAGTTCATCTCCGCTACCACCCACTCAATATCCTTCGCGGTCGTCCTGTAGCTGGTGATGGATGCGCGGATGACCGGAGTACCGTGAATCTCCGCATCCGTCATCCATGCAATCTGGCGCTCGCGAAGCTCGGCGGAAAACTTGGACGGGACAATGCCTTCGCGCGTGAAGCAAATAATCGGCAGCCGCGTGGAGTTCACAATCCGCCATCCGCTGGCCTCGAGCGACTCGCGCAGCAAATCTCCCATGCGCGCCTGGTGCTCCAGCATCTCCGCGTAACCGGCCTCGCCATGCTGTGCCAGCGCCATAAACAGCTTCAGCCCGATGAAGCGGCGCGACCACTGCGCGGTATGCTCCAACGGATTGAACGTGCCCGACGCATCCCGGCCCGTGCCATCCACCTTGCCGGGCATGTAGGTCACATCACTGCGGAAGGCCTGGGCCACGCTCTCGCGATGCCGGCAGAAGAACATGCCGCATCCCATCGGAACCGAGAGCCACTTGTGCGCGTCGCAGGTGATGGAGTCGGCGTATTCGATTCCTGCCAGCAAGTGCCGCAGCCTCGGCGAAATAATCGCGGAGCCACCCCAGGCGGCATCGGCGTGGAACCAGAGCTTCGCCCCTTGGCAAAAACATGCAATCTCCTTCAGTGGATCAATGACGCCCGCCGCCGTCGTCCCCGCCGTGCCAATCACCATGAAGGGCAGGCAACCGTTGGCGCGATCTTGCGCGACACGCTTCTTCAGGTCTTCGACATCCATGCGCAGCTCTGAATCCGTTGCAACGGTACGCAGATTGCGCCTCCCAAGCCCGACCATGTGCGCGATCTTGCTGAAGCCATGATGGGTCTCCTCGGTCAGGTAGAGGATGGGTTCGCCGGTCAGGCAGCGGAGACCATGCTCGCCATATTCGGGAAAAGCCCAGGTCAATGCCACCACAACGGCGGAGAGGTTCGCCTCCGACCCACCGCTGGTAAAGCTTGCAATGGAGTCTTCCGGCAATCCAAACTTTCCGGCCAGCCACCCCAGGGTGTGCCGCTCCATCTCATTCGCCGCCGGAGAGGTGCGCCAGTTTGCCAGTTGCGGGTTGTACATCGCCACCAGGGTATCCGCCACTACCGACGCCAGCGTCACGCTTGGGTTGGAGAGCCCGAAGTAACGCGGATGCGTCACCTGCACCTGCCATTTGCGCAGCATCCCCTCTACATCCGCAACCACGTCCTCCAGCGGCATTGGGCCGGCGAAGTCGAAGCGCGATTTCAGGTGCGCTCGAATCTCTTCGGCTGTGACGCTGGGAACGATGGGACCGCTCGCGATCTGGGTTTCGACCGTGGCGAACTCATCGCGGATTTGATGGATGCGCATCTGCCTACTCCACGCTGCCTTGCCCGGCTATGCCTGGCGCTTCGGCTGCGCTCCCTGTACGACCTTGCGCATAAGCGTAATCAGCAGGTCCACGCCCTCGTAGAGGTTCGCGTCCGCCGCCAGCGGCTTCCGCGCCATCTCCAACCGCACAGCGTTGAACAGCCCCTCGGAGTGCGCGATATCGCAGACGCCATGTACGTCGGTGTATTCCATCTCCGACGAGCCTTGCAGCTTGGCGAGCGTCGCCAGGTAGGCCATGAATTTCTGGATGAACCCCTCGAAGAAGGCCATCGTCGCCAGCGACTGCACTCCCTGGAGCTTGCCCAGGAACAGCCGCACGGCGGTCAGCTCCGCGTCCACCGCAAGCGCATCCGTGTCCGTGGGATATGCCTTGGCGGCGATGGCGAACCTGCGCAGCATGGCGGGGTGGGAGTCGCGGACTTCCTCGTGAAGGTTCTCAATCAGAATCGGACGCGCCTCCTCGGAGTGCACGGCCAGGTAGGTCGCCGTCATCCAGTAGATGAAGTTGCCCTCCAGCACCGAGGAATACCTGGCGATGATGCCGCGGCGCTCTTCGGCGGTGAGAAGAGCGGGGCTGGGAAGTTGAGCCATCAGGTTGTCAATCATCGCCGTAACCCGTTGCTGCACGGAAGGTCCGAGGGTTTCAGCCTGCATCTGGGGAGCGAGAACTTCTGTGTTCATAATTCCTCCTGGGAGCGCTCCATCTGCGTACCGAGATGGGCAGCCCGGCTACTTCCTGTCACGAAAACTTGGGTAACGCCCGCCGACACAGGGAGTTGCAACTCAGCATCTAGGGTGTGCACTCCAGATACCAATCGGGAAACCGTTTGCAGATGCTCCCTTCCAGAGGGTTGATTTGGACGATTTCTGTCTCTATCCCGTTGAATTGATTGGGATACCTCACGCAGGGAAAATGGGGTGTCAGTCGTCCGTCATTCGGGGTGCCTGGTAGGGCGCTATGGAGTCTCTCGATCCGGCGGCGGAATACTAAGCAATTGTTTTCACATCCACTAAGAATGTCTTCGTCCCCAGTCGAGTCTTGGGAGGATCGTCGGACATTCGAAGCCGCGGCTGTCTGACTGGATACGCGTCTGGAATCAACCGATTACATGGAGAAGTTCATTGAATTCATCAGCTTCATCTGGCGGCGAAAGGATGCCGGACAAAAGTGGAGGGGATGTGCCGTATCCTGAGTTTCCGTCCCGATGCTGCAAGAGTGACCCGGGGGCGGAGGGCGCCGTTCAAATTCACAGTTTTGGGTGACCATAATCACATAAGAGCTCAAGGTGCCATGTCACACTTTCCATTCGGCGGAGTGTTGGCCGAGCGGGCGGCCATTGAAGAAGCCTAAGTCCAAATCGCAGCCAGATCATGGAGATAGCGACCATGACACTTCTGCCCGAAGTGCTGCGCCGCGTGGCACTCCCGGAATTTCCTCCCTGCTGGAATCCTTCGTAGAGCACGCTCCCGCCAGCCTGGCAATGTTTGACAACGAGATGCGCTACCTGGCCGCCAGCAAGCGCTGGCTGGCGGAGTGTGGCCTTGCCGGGCAGAACGTCATCGGCCGCTGCCACTACGAGGTCTTTCCCGATCTCCCCGAGTACTGGAAGGACGCGCATCGCCGCGGTCTCTCCGGTGAATCCTCGAAGGCTGAGGATACTTGGACGGCTGCCGACGGAGAGCTGCACACCATTCGCTGGGAGATTCAGCCCTGGATGACCCCTGCCGGCGGCATCGGCGGCATCATCATCTTCATGGAAGACCTCACCGCCCTGCAGCGCAGTGAGCAGCAGTATCGCGCGCTTGTGGGGAACATGAACGAGGGGCTGGCAAACATGCGCGTCATTTACGACGACGCCGGCCGGCCCGTTGATTTTGAGTATCTGAGTGCCAACCCCGAATTCCTGCGAATGGTCGGGGCGCAGGAGGTCATCGGCAAGCGCACCTCGGAGGTCTTTCCCGGACTCCTCGAAGAGCATCCCGAGCTGTTGCCGTTCCATCACCTGACCGCTACCACCGGAGCCAAGGGCCAGTTCGAAGCCTGGTTCTCACATTTCCGGCGTTGGTTCTCGGTCTCCAGCTACAGCCCGCAGAAGGGCCAGTTCGTCGTCCTGCTGACGGACATCACCGCGCGCAAGGATGCCGAAGCCGAACAACAGCGCAACGCCTATCTGCTGACAAAAACCGGAGAACTTTCGCAAGTGGGCGGCTGGGAGTTTGACCCCGCCACCGGCGTCGGCCATTGGACCGAGGAAATCGCCCGCATCCACGACCTTGATTTCACGGGTGGCACGGATGTGCGGCGCGGCCTCGACTTCTACCATCCTGATTCGCGCCCCATCATCGAGCAGGCCGTGAAGGAAGCCATCGAACTAGGCCGCCCCTACGATCTTGAACTGCAGTTGATCTCCGCCAAGGGGACGCACAAGTGGGTGCGCACCATGGGGGAAGCGGTGGTGGAGAATGGCAAGGTCGTCCGCGTCGTTGGCTCCTTGCAGGACATCTCCGAGCGCAAGCGTCTGGAATTAGCCTTGCAGCAGACCAAGGACCGCGCCGAGTTGGCGGTGCGCATTGCCGGCCTCGGCGAGTGGGAGTTCAACATCAAGACCGGCCAGGCACTGCAATCGCTCCGTCATGCCCAGATATTCGGCTACGACAAGCCGCAGCGGGATTGGAGCGTAGAGAAGTTTCTCACCCATGTGGTGCCGGAGATGCGTGAAGAGGCCCGGCGCCAGACGGGAAGTTACGTCTCACAGGAAAAAGCTTCGAGTACCACACAGAGATCCGCCGGCTGGATGGCGAAATGCGCTGGTTATGGATCCGCGGCCAGGTCTGGCGAGACGCGCAGAATCAACCGGAACGCGTCTTCGGCACCACCATTGACATCACCGAGCGCCGGCAGATGGAAGCCGAGCTCGAAAAGTATCAGAGCGCCCTCAAGAGCGTCTTCGATAACGTCTCCATCGGCTTCTACCGCACCACGCCGGATGGCCAAATCCTGATGGCGAATCCCGCCATGTGCCGCATGATGGGCTACGCCAACGAGGCCGAGATGCGCACGCGCAACCTGGAGAGCGAAGGCTTTGAGCCCACCTATGATCGTTCCACCTTCCGCCGTGCCCTGGAGGAGACAGGAGAACTGATCGGCTATGAGGCGGTGTGGCATCGCCGCGATGGCACCAGGATTTACGTGCGCGAATCCGCCAAGGCCTTCCGCAACGCAGATGGCGTCATTGAATACTACGAAGGCACGGTAGAAGACATCACCGAGCGCCGCCAGGCTGAACAGGCTCTGGAGCAGAGCGAGGCGAAGCTGCGCTACTACTGGGACAGTGCTCCCTTTGCGATTCTGGTGGCGGATCCTGCCGGCTTCATCGTGGACTGCAACCCGCAGGCCCATTCCATGCTGGGCTATTCCAGAGAGGCGCTCCTGGGCATGCCCGTGATGCGCCTGAACCTTGAGGATGATGCCAGCGCACAGGACGCCATGGCCACCATGCAGGAGAAGGGGCGCACGGATGCCGAGCTGTATTTTCTAAGAAAAGACGGGCAGCGCCTCTGGGGAGCGCTCTCCGCGGTGATGATGGCGAACGGCTACTCCATTGGATTCCTGCACGACATTTCAGAGATACGCGCCTCCCGCGAACACCTGCGGGAGATGGAGGAGCAGTTCCGCCAGGCGCAGAAGATGGAAGCCATCGGACGCCTTGCCGGCGGCATCGCGCATGACTTCAACAATCTGCTGATGATCATCACCCTGCACGTCGAGCAACTCACCATGGATCCCGCCTCGGTCGAATCCCGCGCCAAGGCCATCTCCAAGGCGGCGAATCGCGCCGCGGAACTGACGGGGAAGCTGCTCGCCTTCAGCCGCAAGCAGACCATCCAGCCAACCGTCACAACCTTCGGCGCGGTGCTGGCCGGCGTCTCAGACATGCTAACCCGCCTGGTGGGCGAGGATGTGGAGGTCGTGATCCGGCATGCCAGTGACGAATGGCCCGTGCGCCTGGACCGCTCCCACTTCGAGCAGGCGATCCTGAACCTTTCGGTGAATGCCCGCGATGCCATGCCCGACGGCGGCCGGTTGACCATTGATTCGGTGAACTGCACCTTCGACGAAGCCTCCACGGATAATCAGCTACACCTTGCGCCCGGCCAGTATGTGATGCTGAGCGTCTCCGACACAGGGACCGGAATGTCGGAAGAGGTGAAGAAGCGAGCCTTCGAACCGTTCTTCACCACCAAGGAGGTGGGCAAGGGCACCGGCCTTGGGCTCGCCATGGTCTATGGCATCGTCAAGCAGAGCGGTGGAGACATTGCAATCCGCAGCACGCTGG
>CAVRDQ010000100.1:0-9709 GCA_963719655.1 uncultured Acidobacteriota bacterium
TATGTACGCCTTCGACCGTTCAGGTGTTGCTCGCTACCCACAGGGCTAGCACCGGCAACGAGCCCGATCGGGCGGTCGCCGGTCGCGCGTGAAACGTCTGTTCTTCGGGGGTGACCAGGCGGCTGCACGACGCGGGCCACGATGACCGTGATGTTATCCGGGCCGCCCTGCAGATTACTCAGATCGATCAGGGCCTGGGCTGCCTGTTGCGGCGGCAGGCAAGCCAGGATCATGCCGATTTCCTCGTCTTCCACAGGGCCCGTCAACCCGTCGCAGCAAACCAGGAAGGTGTCGCCGGCCTGGAGCGGAAAAGGCCCCTCCAGATCGACCTTAACCTCGGGATGGGGGCCGAGCGAACGGGTGATGATGTTTTGGGAATGTAGTTCGCCACGTCACCGGTGGGCAATTGGCCGGTGGCGCTAATCTCCCACACCAGGCTGTGGTCGAAGGTCAGTTGTTGTTCTTCTCCTCCTCGGCGTGGTAGCGGACGTTTTCCAGCAGCAGGGTCTGTCCGCGCTCCAGTTGCAGAGCCATCTCCATGGCCTGTTCGCCAACGCAGTCGGGAGAGAATCCCACGTTCTCGCCGGCGTCAAATTTTTCGTCCAGCAGGATGCGCAGTTTTTCGGCCACCGGGCGCAGGCTGTACTTCGGATCGGGCTTGCCCTTGGGGCGTCCCAGGTGAGAGCACAGAATCAGCTTGGCGCCGTGGCGCAGCGCGTACTCAATGGTGGGCAGGGTCTCGCGGATGCGGGTGTCGTCGCTCACGCGGCCTTCATCCAGCGGCACGTTGAAGTCCACGCGCATCAGCACGCGCTTGTTGTTCAGGTCGAGGTCTCGGATGGATAACTTGGTCATGGGTCGTGCGTCCTGGTAGATGGTCGAGGTTCGGATTTCGTCTTGATTGCCGTGCTTATACAGCATGGGCCGGAGGCTTCCCACCCCCGGCCCAGCCGGTTTTCCTTACAGACCTTTCTTTCCGAAGAAAGTGATCAGGTCCTTGACGCGGTTGCTGTAGCCCCACTCGTTGTCGTACCAGCTGATGATCTTGACGTTGTTGCCGACCACCTTGGTCAGCAGCGCGTCGAAGATCGAGCTGCGCGGGTCGCCCTTGAAGTCGCTGCTCACCAGCTCGTTCGTCTCGTAGCCCAGGATGCCCTTCATCGGGCCATCGGCGGCGGCCTTGATGGCGGCGTTGACCGACTCGGCGGTGACGGGCTTGGCGGCCGTAAAGGTCAAATCCACCACGCTCACGTTCGGAGTTGGTACGCGGATGGCGAAGCCGTCCAGCTTGCCGGCCAGCTCGGGCACCACCAACTTCAGGGCCTTGGCCGCACCGGTCGAAGTAGGAATCATGCTCAGGGCGGCGGCGCGTGCGCGACGCAGGTCCTTGTGCGGGAAGTCCAGGATCACCTGGTCGTTGGTGTAGCTGTGGATGGTGGTCATCAGGCCGCTGACGATGCCGAAGGTGTCGTTCAGAACCTTGGCCACCGGAGCCAGGCAGTTGGTGGTGCAGCTGGCATTGCTAATGATGTGGTGCTTGGCCGCATCGTATTTGTCTTCGTTCACGCCCAGCACAATCGTGATGTCTTCATTCTTTGCCGGAGCGCTGATGATGACCTTCTTCACCGTGCCGCGCAGGTGCTTCTTCGCGTCGTTGGCGTCGGTAAAGCGTCCGGTGGATTCCACCACCACCTGCACGCCCAGGGACTCCCAGTCCAACAGGGCAGGGTCCTTCTCGGCAAACACTTTGACCTTCTTGCCGTCCACCAGAATGTGGTCCCCTTCGGCGCGGATATCAGATTTAAGATTGCCGAGGATGGAGTCGTACTTCAGAAGGTGGGCCAGGATTTCGGGGCTGGTCAGGTCATTGACGGCCACGATGTTGATGTTCGGATCGTTTAGAGAAGCGCGAAATACATTCCGGCCAATACGGCCAAAGCCATTGATGCCAACTTGAATCGCCATGCTTGCCTCCAGCAGATGTGGGCAGTCCAGCGCGCGGGTTCCAGCGCATAAAATCTCCGCGTCCTCTGCAGCCGTTGAAATGCTAGCACTGCGCGGTGCGGGCGGCAAAGCATAACAACCTCTTGTTTTCCGCCCGGTTGCCGCCGCCGTCCCGTTGCGCCTGCCGTGGACCGTTTCCGCCCGCGGGCCCGAAGCGTTCTGGTAACTCTTTTCCAGGTGCTTTTTCCTACGCGGCACTCGCCCCCGTGCCCGGGACATGGTATAAGTCGTGTATGCGCAGATGGATGCGTGATCGCGATAAGCGGCGCAATCAGAAAAATCGTCCTTTGCAGGGTCCCGGCGAGCCAACACAGGGTCCGGCCCCGCTGCAACCCACCTTTCTCGAGCGGGAATCCTTCCTGACGGAATCCGGTGAACCACGCCCCGAGGGCCATTCAGAAAACGAAGCCCCGCAGGCTGTTTACGAGGCGCAGCCCGAAGCCGATCCTGGCGATGGCGCGCCCACTGGCTCTGCCGAGGCCCCCGCAGGCCGTACCCGCCGCCGTCGCGGCCGTGGCGGACGCGGACGCAACCGCACCGACCAGCAGCAGCGCGCAGCCCAGGCCTCCGAGCCGACTCTGCCCATCGCTCCCGGCCGTGCCACCGGCGAAGCCGCCGAAATTGACGGCCCCGAGCCCGGTGACGGTGACGGCGCCGATCTCCCCGAGGCCACGCCCGCGCCCTCCAAAGGCACGCCGCGCGCCCCCAAGGGTGCCGTGGTGCTGGCCATTGGATTGCCCGGCTCCGGCAAGAGCAGCTGGTTCAATCGCCACAACATCATTCCGCTCTCCAGCGACCTTGTTCGCGGCCTGCTCTTTGACGATGCCACCGAACAGCGCTTCCAGGATCTGGTCTTCAGCTCCCTGCGGTCGCTGCTGCGCGCACGCCTGGTCGCCGGCCGCCCCATGAGCTACATTGACGCCACCAACCTCTCGCCCAAGGAGCGCCATAGCTGGATCAAGATGGCGCACGACTTCGGCTACGCCGCGCACGCCGTCTTTTTCGACGTGCCCACCGAGGTCTGCATGGAGCGCAACCGCAAGCGCGAGCGCAACGTCCCGGACGAGGTCATGCTGCGCATGGCGCAAAAGCTGCGTCCGCCCAAGTTCGAGGAAGGCTTTGCCAAGGTCGTGGTCGTCCGCCTGAAGAGCCGCAAGGCGCAGCCCGACGTGGCCCTCAGTGGCGAGGACTCGGCGCTTGAGGCCCTGCCGCCGGTGGATGGCGACGATTCGGATCTGTAACGGGCTGGAGCTCTAACGCAACGGTTTGTTCAAAAGGGCGCGGCCAATCGGTCGCGCTCTTTTCTTCTGCTCGACTTAACTCCTGCGCGAGTTCCTTTCGATTCCACGCTCTCTCCGGATTCCCGCCGTATGCCAATCCTGCAAGGCCAGGAAAATTTCCTTCGGGGTATCCGATCGTCTATTGTCTTTGGCGCAATCTCTGCCGAAGAATAACCGTGGAGGATTTCGCGCGATGAAGTTCCGCAAGTGGGCCATTTCGATCTCTGCCGTCGCCCTGGGCGGTGTGGGAGCCGTACTGGCAACCCGCGGCCGCCGACGCCTCTTCCCGGCCTTGCCGCATCACGGAGAGCCCCCTGCCAGCGGTGAAGACTTCGGCCACGCCTGGAACGAATCCATGCGCCGCGAACTGGACGAGATTCGCCATGCCGTTGAGGAGTTGAAGCGCACGGAACCCCATCAGACCGCAAATAAATAACGCCGACATTTTCATAACATCAAAAAGGCCAGCGCCCATGGACGCCGGCCTTTGCCGTGTTACAAAGCGAATTTTCTTTGCGGCTTACTTCAGAAGGGAATTGATGCGCCGTGCCAGGCTGAAGTCCTTGTCGGTCAAGCCTCCGGCGTCGTGCGTGGTCAGCTCCAGGGAAACGCTGTTGTACACCACTCGAATGTCCGGATGATGGCCCTCTTCTTCGGCCACCGTGGCAAGGCGGTTGACAAACTCCATCGCGTCCACGAAGTTGCCAAACTGCAACTCGCGGTTCAGGCATCGGCCATTCAGCATCCAGCCGGGCAGTTCCAACAACGCCTGCTCAATCTGTTGCTTCGTCCACTGGCCGCTCTGGGCCGGGGCGGCCGGCGCCGCGCCGCTGTTGGAACCCGCGATCTGTTCGGCGTATCCGGCGTAGGTCTCTTCGTCACGAATCTTCGTGCGCAGCTCATCCCATATCGCAGGAGGCATGGCAAGGAAGACCTTGACGATGGCCGGGTCAAACTGGCGGCCGCTCCAGGCTTCAATCTCCTGGCGGGCCACCTCCATGCTGCGCGCCGGGCGGTAGGGGCGGTCGCTGGTGATGGCGTCCATGGTGTCTGCAATGGCGAAGATGCGTGCTCCCAGCGGAATCTCCTCGCCTTTCAGTCCGCGCGGATATCCACTGCCATCCCAGCGCTCCTGGTGCGCGTGCACAATCTCGGCGGCGTCCATCAGGTAGGGAATCTTGCGCAGCATGCGGAAGCCCAGGTAGCTGTGCTCGCGGATCAGCCGCGTCTCCTCGGCGGTCAAACGGTCGGGCTTCAGCAGGATGGCGTCTGGGATGGCCATCTTGCCGATGTCGTGCATAAAGGCTCCGCGGGCCAGCGAGCGTATATTCTCCGGAGACAATCCCAGGGCGCGGCCAATCTCAATGGCATAGGCGGTCACGCGCTTGCTGTGGCCTTCAGTCTCGGCGTCCTTCAGGTCAAGGGCGTCGCCCAGGGCCTCCAGGGTGACGTCGTAGCTGGCCTCCAGCTGCGTGATGGTCTCGCGCAACTCCTTGGTGCGGCGCTCTACCAGCGACTCCAGGCTGGACTGGTACAGCAGGTTCTCCATCTTCAGGCGGTGGCTTTCCACGGCGCGGCGCACCACGGCCAGCAGTTGTTCACGCTCAAAGGGCTTTAACAGGTAGTCGTAGGCGCCGTTGCGGATGGCGGCCAGCGCCACGCTGATGTCGTGTACGGCCGTCACCATGACGACCGGCATCTCCAGCCGCTCGCGGCGGATGCCCTCCAGCAGGCCCGTGCCGTCCAACTGCGGCATCATCAGGTCGCTCAGCACCAGTTGGAAGTCCGAATCACGCTTGAGCAGCGCCAGGCCCTCCGCGCCGGAACCGGCCTGTTCGCATTGGTACCCGGCCGCTTTCAGCATGAAGCAGACCACATCCCGAATGGGCGGCTCGTCATCGACAACCAATATGCGCTCAGCAGACATAAAGAGGACCAATTCTCTTGCGGTATGCTACTCCGGGAGTTGCACTTTCCGCTATCACCAAGTGAAACAATGCACGAATCCTGGATAACCCCTGCCATGAACCTCTCAGGTCAGAGCTGCACCACCGGGCAGGACTCCCTGCCGGCGGAGAGCCGCAAACCGGCCCGATGCGCGGGGTGGGCGATGCTGACGAGGGCCTCGGCGCGCTGCTGCAGTGTCTTTCCACGCAACTCCGCCACGCCATATTCAGTAACCACAAAGTGAACATCCTGGCGCGAACTGGTGACCGCCGCGCCAGCGTCCAAGGTGGCGGAAATCCGGGAGATTGTGCCCCGGCATGCCGTCGAGGGCAGGGCGATGATGGCACGGCCCCCACGCGAACGGCTGGCGCCACGGAGAAAATCCACCTGGCCGCCGACGCCGCTGAACTGCCGCGTGCCGATCATCTCCGCGTTCACCTGGCCGAACAGGTCCACCTGCAAGGCCGAGTTGAGCGAAATCATCCTGTCGTGCTGGCCGATGACGCACGGGTCGTTGACGTAATCCACCGGTTGCATCTCGAGCGCCGGGTTGTTGTGCGCCCAGTCGTAGAGCCGCCGGGTGCCCATCAGAAATGTGGCGACGAACTTGCCGGGATGCAGCGTCTTGCGGCGATTGGTGATGACTCCGGCCTCGGCCAGCTCGACCACTCCGTCGGAGAACATCTCAGAATGAACGCCAAGGTCTTTCTTGCCACGCAGGCAGAGCAGCGCGGCCTCCGGGATGGCGCCGATGCCGATCTGCAACGTGGCGCCATCCTCCACCAGACTGGCCACATGGCGGCCAATCTGCATCTCCAACTCGCCAATCTTCGGCGCGACTACTTCGGGAATCGGCGAATCCTCTTCGACGATGGCGCTGATCCGATCGAGGTGGATGCGTGCGCCATTGGTGCGCGGCAGCAGCCGGTTGACCTGCGCCAGCACCACGGGAGCGCACTCGGTGGCCGCCAGGGTGAAGTCCGCTGAAAGGCCCAGGCTGCAATAGCCCTCGGCATCGGGAGGCGTCACCTGCAAAATCACGGCGTCAATGGGCAGAGTGCGTTCGCGGAAGAGGCGTGGCACCTCGCTGAAAAAACAGGGCGTAAAGGTGGCGCGGGCGTCGCGCACGGGGTCGCGCGTCGGCGGACCGAGAAACATCCCGTTCAGCCGGAAACTGCGCTCCATGCCCGGCTCGCTGAAGGGCAAGGGGCCCATGACGACCATGTGGACGATCTCAACGTCGCGCAACTCACTGGCGCGGGCGGCCAGGGCGCGGACGATCGCCGGTGGCTCGGCGCAGGCATGGCCCAGTACAACGCGCCGATGAGACTCGATGGCTTTTACGGCCTCTGCGGCCGTGACGATCTTATTGGCGTAGTGGGTGCGCCATGGTGACTTCATTATGAAGAATCCTTATGAAAAACTGACTAAGTATAGGTATATGAATGCTCCGGCGGCAAAGTTCGCAGCCGGCCAAACCCACGGTAATTCAGAAAAACGGCCTCCGGATGTGATCCACCGCACAGGAGAGCGTGCGTCCGGTGCGTTGTGGCAGGCATCTCCCGGCGCCCGGTGACGGTCGGTTTACATTCCCTCCGCCGTGGGCGACAATTGCAACATCTTGATTTACCGGAGAGTTGGGAGTTGAAACCTCACATTCGGGCCAAGATTACGGCTCTCGGCACTTATGTACCACCCCGCATTCTTGACAACCAGGAATTGGAAAAACTGGTTGCCACCACCAATGACTGGATTCTGGAGCGCACGGGCATCCGCGAGCGCCACCTGGTGGACGAAGGCGTGGCGGCCAGCGACCTGGCGGTGGAAGCCGCCAAGGACCTGGCGGCGCGCCACAACGTGGATCTTTCCACCGTGGAGGTCATCATCGTCGGCACGGTTACGCCGGACATGATGTACCCTTCGACGGCCTGCCTGGTGCAGAAGAAGCTGAAGATTCCGCAGTGCTGGGGATTCGACATCTCGGCCGGCTGCTCGGGCTTCGTCTTCTCGCTGACCACGGGCGTCAAGCTGATTGAGAGCGGCGCGCACAAGAAGGTGCTGGTCATCGGCTCAGACGTGAACTCCTCGATGATTGACTACACCGACCGCGCCACCTGCATCCTGTTCGGCGACGGCGCGGGCGCCGTTCTGCTGGAGCCCTGCGAAGAAGGCGAGGACGTGGGCTTCATAGATTACGTCCACCAGATTGAAGGCTTTGGCGGCGACTACCTGTACCAGCCCGGCGGCGGCAGCCTGCATCCTTCCTCGCATGAGACGGTGGACCAGAAGATGCACTACGTTCACCAGGACGGCCAGCAGGTCTTCAAGTATGCGGTGAAGAAGATGGCGGAGATGACCGAGCGTGTACTGGCGAAGAACCACCTGACCGGCGCGGACGTGGATTGCTTCATCAGCCACCAGGCCAACAAGCGCATCATCACCGCCACGGCCGACCGTCTGAAGATGCCGGCGGAAAAAGTCATCATCAACATTGAAGACTACGGCAACACCACGGCGGGAACCATTCCGCTGGCCATGCGGACGGCCATTGAGACCGGGCGGCTGAAGAAGGGCGACACCCTTCTGATCGCCAGCGTGGGCGCGGGCTTTACCAGCGGCGCTTCCATCATCAAGTGGGCGTATTAGCAGCATCCGATAAGGGTAACGGTACGAAAGGCCTGCCAACCGGCAGGCCTTTCGCGTGGCGGCGGCAGCAGCGGCGCAGCGGAACAAATTGACGCAGGTTGGGTTTGATCCGTTAATAGACATGGAGGGCGTCTGCGTTGAGCCCTGTGAAGGATGACGGATGAAAGTACTTCGATTGGTATTGCCATTGCTGACAGCCTGCTCGATGGTCCTGGCCTGCTCAAGTCTGGTGGCGCAGGATGCTCCGCCTGCGGTGGAAGATACTTCGCAGAACTCAATCTCCGGCTTTGCCGCGCCGGAGCGCCCGCAGACGGCTCCCGTGCCGCAGGCGCTGGCCGAAGTAAGCCGCACGGCCAGCACGCGCACGGAGTTCGTGCTCGACCGTCCCATGCTGGAGCTGGCCTCGCGCTTTACCCATGACAATCCCGAGCTGCGCAAGGTGATGGCGGCACTCAGCGCCGTGGGCGTGCACAGCTTCCATTACCGCGACGGGTTGGAGCCGGACGCCCTGCTGGGCGCAAGCGTCGCGCAGGAGTACCGTGAGCGCGGCTTTATCCAGTTGCTGCGCAAGCATCGCAATGACGGCGGCGTGGTCAGCGACCTGTGGCTGCGCATGGACGGCGCCGAGGTGCGCGAGATTGCCGTGATGTGGATGGGACCGCGCGACGTGAACCTGGTGACCGTCAGCGGCACGCTCTCCATGGCCGACCTTTTGAAGCTGGGCGGACACTTCGGTGTTCCCAAGATGGATGGGCTGGGGCTGCCGCTGCCGAAGCTCGACCGTTAAACAGATCTTCATTCAGCGGGCTGAAAAATTTTGTAGTGAAGAAAAAACTGGGGCCGGATGGCGAGTGAGTTCTCACCTTGCACTCCGGCCCCTAAGTACTTCCAGCCCCTAGAACCACTTCTTTAGCGGGCTCGCGGGCTTGTCTGGTTGCGTTGCGGCCTGGTTGGCCGTCGGTGCCGCGGGCGGCACAGGCTTGGTGCCCGGTGGGACGTCCTCAACGCTGCTCTCACAGCGCAAGTGCGCGTTAGGCTTCACCAACTGCTTCACCTGAGCCTCATACCATTTGTGGTGGTGGTGGACCTGCTGCAGGATGGAGACCATCTGGTTCTGGCGGAAGTTGCCACCCAGCGGTGGCTCGTCGAACTTATACTCGTCGCCCAGCTTCTTCCAGGCCGCGTTATTCTCAATGCTGTAGATGTGCTTGCGGCCTTCTTCACGCACGCGAATGTCAAAGATAAAGCCCTGGTCGTGCTTGGGACTGTCGTAGACCACCACGTCAATAAAGCGCGCGCCGTTAAAGCTGCGCCCCTCGGGCAGGTAGGCCAGCACCAGTTCCTTTTTGTTGGAGACGTCCACCCAGTGCAGGGGATCAGTGGCGAGGCACTGTGCGGCCTCAAAGAGCTGGGCAGGCGCGCGCTCCTGTGCCGCTACAAAGGGAGTCAGCAGAGAAACGAGAGCCACCAGCATCAGCAGGCGGCCAAGGATGGCAGCGGGACGGGAGAAAAATGCGTTCATCGCGATGCCATGGTACACGAAAAGATGGCGCCAATGAAAAGGCCGGAGCCCATGAAAGCGCTCCGGCCGATCTTGCTGCGTGCCTCTGCGTGGCGCAATTGCCAGTGCAGACGGCAACTTATCCGCGCCTACTTTTTCTCCGCCAGCAGAGAGTTGACCCGGGCCATGACGGCAAAGGCGTCGGCGATGTAAACGACGTCGGCCTTGCCGCGCGCCCAGCCGCAGTTGGCGTCCAGGTTGATGGCCCTGCGCTCGTTGACGAAGCGCCAGCCGACGACGTGCGGCTCCTCTCCGTGGCAGCAAGGCGCTG
>CAVRDQ010000101.1:0-40000 GCA_963719655.1 uncultured Acidobacteriota bacterium
AACCTTCGCAGCTGAGAACTATTTTGAGTAAGATTTGACCTGCACGTCGGTCTAACCTCTTCCTTGTCAACCCCGCCTTCTCGATAAGCCCTTGTAGTGCCGACCTACCCCCTTTACAGGGGCGTAGCGAATTTGTGACGATGCGTGCTGACGATGTTTCTGCGCAGCAAAAAACGGCGCAAGGACGGCAAGACCCACCGCTATTTCAGCGTGGTGGAGAATCGCCGGGTGCGCTCGGGGCGAGTGGTGCAGCGGCAGGTCTTGTTTTTGGGAGAGATCAACGATAGCCAGCAAGCGGCGTGGCGGCAGACGCTGGAAGTTTTTGATGAGGCCGAGCAGCGGGCGGCGACGCTGAGCCTGTTTCCAGAGGACCGCGAACTTCCCGCCGACGCGCTGGATGGGGTGCAGGTGAAGCTGGCGGAGATGGAGTTGCGACGGCCGCGAGCGTTTGGCAATTACTGGTTGGGATGCGAGTTGTGGCGGCAGTTGGGACTGGGCGCATTTTGGGAAGCGCGGTTGGGGGAGGGCCGGGAGGAAGTTCCCTGGGCCAAAGTACTGGAGTTGCTGGTGGTGAGCCGGTTGGTCTCACCGGGCAGTGAGTTTCGGTTGCACCGGCAAGGGTTTGACCAGAGCGCCATGGGGGATCTGCTGGGAACGGGCTTCGCGGTAGCGGAGAAGGACCGGCTGTATCGCTGCCTGGATCGGATTTTGAAGCATAAGGCCGCCCTGTTTGAACATCTGCGGCAGCGCTGGCAGGAGCTGTTTCAGGCGCGCTTCGACGTGCTGCTCTATGACCTCACCAGCACCTACCTCGAGGGCGAAGGAGAGGAGATTCCCAAGGCCCAGTATGGCTACAGCCGCGACCATCGCTCCGACTGCCGGCAGGTAGTGATCGCCTTGGTGGTGACGCCGGAAGGGTTTCCGCTGGCCTACGAAGTGATGGAGGGCAACACGTCGGATCGCACCACGTTGCGCGGGTTTCTCGCCAAGATCGAAGCACAGTATGGACGGGCGCGGCGGGTGTGGTTGATGGACCGGGGAATTCCCACCGAAGAAGTGCTACAGGAGATGCGCGCGCCGGAGCGGGAAGTGTTCTACCTGGTGGGTACGCCGCGGGGCAAGATTCAGCAGTACGAGAAAAAATGGCTGGAGTTGCCGTGGCAGAAAGTGCGGGAGTCGGTCGAGGTCAAGCTGTTCGCCGAGGAAGGGGAATTATACGTGTTGGCGAAGAGCGCAGGACGGCGGGCCAAAGAGCACGCCATCCGCCGTCGTAAGCTGGTGCGGTTGCTGTGGAAACTGCGCGACCTACGCCGGAAATCTCCGGCGCGCGATCGGTTGCTGCTCCGGATCGGTGCGGCCAAGAAGGACGCGGGACGTGCCTTCGGCTTTGTCCGCATTCACCTGCCCCAGGAGGGCGAAGCCGTCACGCGCCAAACCTTCACGTTTCAATTGGACAAAGACAAGCTGCAGAAGGCCGAACTCCGCGACGGGCACTATCTGCTGCGGTCGAACCTGGTGGGCGAGGATGCCGCCGTGCTGTGGGAACTCTACCTCCAACTCACCCAAATCGAAGCGGCGTTCAAGACCCTCAAGAGCGAGTTGGGCTTGCGGCCGATTTATCACCAACTCGAAAACCGCGTGGAGGCCCACATCCTGGTGGCCTTCCTCGCCTACGCTCTTTCGGTAACGCTGGGACAAAGGCTGCAAGCCCTGGCCCCGGGCCTCACCCCGCGGGCGGTGTTGGAAAAGCTGGCGACGATCCAGATGCTGGATGTCTGCCTGCCCACCACCGACGACCGTTGGCTGATCATGCCACGCTACACCCAGCCGGAACCCGATCAAGCGCTGATGCTGCACCAACTCAATCTCTCCTTGCCTTCACAACCGTCACCTCGCATCAAGGCCCAGGACGACCCGGCACAGACGGTGCAACCGACACTGAAAATGTAGTGCCGACCTTTGGGAACCCTTCGCTAAAAACAAACCACTTACAGCTCGTCTACTCCCTCAGCTGCGAAAGTTCGGTTAGGCCTTCGGTAACAATGTCATCGGTGGAAAAACACAGATCTACCAGGCAATAAAATCGGTCAAAATTACCATCCAAGAAATTCCCAGCCTAATATTAAGGAAATGTTACATTAACTCTTGACAGACGCCCCGTTGAGGCGTATACCCAACTCAGCAAGTCAAGTAATAGAAGTCTAATGCTGCCTAACCTCCCCGCAGATGAAGAAGGTAGCTTCATCTGCCCAGGTCAGACAACTTGCCACTGGAATCTTAACTGTCAGATTTGTCCAAATTGATCGTAGGGAATGGGTCCAATCAAAACCTTTATCGAAAAGGAGTCCAGTCGTGACTAGCCTTACTCACAAACTTTCTGGATGGTTCAGGACGTACGCGGGCCTTTTTGCCTTGTCCGCCCTGATATTGTTGCTTGTCGCAGTGCCCGCCTTTGCACAGAACCGGAACGCGGGTGAAATTCGCGGAACCGTGCTCGATTCAAGCGGAGCGGCGGTTCCGGGCGTCGCAGTGGTGGTTACCAATACTGCCACCGGCGTCGTGACCACCACCACCACCGGGGATTCCGGTGTCTATGACATTCCCTGGGTTGAGACGGGAATGTACACGGTGACGTTCACCAAGGAAGGGTTCAAAGAGGTCGTACAAAACAACGTCACTCTCCACGTGGAAACCATTACGGTTAACGCTACCATGCAAGTCGGCACAGTCGCCACCAAGATTACGGTGACCTCCGTGACCGACCAATTACAAACAGAGACCACAGAGAAAAGCCTTATTCTTTCGCCCAGTTCCATTGTGGAACTGCCCAATGTGGGCCATGATTACGGGGCCTATATGCTTCTGGTTCCCGGCGCTAATCCCGGACAGACAGACTCCGGCGATTTCAGCAATGGAGCCAGTATCGGTATCAACGGATCCGAACCCAATAACAACAATTGGCTTCTGGATGGCGGCGCCGTCACTGCCCCGGGAAGTTACAATGGCAGCACGGCCATTCCCATGGAGTCGATCAGCGAAGTCAACGTCAACGCCAGTAACATGGGCGCGGAGTACGGGAACGGGTTCTTTTCCTTCAGTGTAATCACCAAGAGCGGGACGAACCAGTTCCACGGATCGGCTTTTGAATTTGTGCAGAACAACGTCTTCAACGCTCGCAACTTCTTCTCTCCCAGCGTGGCGCCGGAGCGCTGGAACGAATTCGGCGGCACCATCGGCGGTCCCATCAAGAAGGACAAGCTGTTCTTCTTCTTCAGTTATCAACGTAACCCCACGGTGGGTTACAGCCCATCGTTTTACACGTATCCGACGGCGGCAATGCGCGAGGGGGACTTCGGGGGCGGGCAATTCCCCACCCTTTATGATCCCTCCACCACCACGCTGGTGGACGGCGTCCCCACGCGGACGGCCTTCAACATGAATGTCATTTCCCCCATCGACAAGGTGGGAGCCGCGATTGACACGTATTACCCGCAACCTCAGACCTCGGCCTTGTACAACAACTATTTCGTGAATGCCAAAAACCCCAGCATCAATAATTGGTACAACTTTAAGGTCGATTACAATATCTCACAGAAGCAACGGTTGATGTACTCAGGAATGATCACCAACTCCTATCAGGTGCAGACGGCGCCGGCCGATCCCATCGGCACCCTGGACATCTGGGGCCCCACGGCGCCCGAGATGCAACTCACCGACACGTATACCATCAGCCCTTCCCTGATCAACGAATTCCGCATTTCCTACTATCGGGGGGCTGTTTATAACTGGGGGCCCGACTTCGAGAAGGGCTATCCCGCCAAGCTGGGCCTGAACAATGCCGTGTCGGACGCTTTCCCGAATATCAGCGTCAGCGGGGCCGTATCACCCTCCGGCCTGGGCACTGCCCCCTCCAATGGCCTGTGGCAAAATAACTTCACTCTGACTGACACCGTCAATTGGATCAAGGGGAAACACGCCATCAAGATGGGCGGAGAGTTTGACAAGTGGCAGGTGAACCAGGATCCTTTCGATTTTGTGGATGCAGGCAACTTCTCCTTTAATGGAATCTTCACCCGCAATCCCGCCGACCCCACCAGTACGGGCTTGGGTTACGCCGACCTGCTGCTGGGACTTCCCAATTCCTGGAATGTTCTCAGTGGGCCGATAACCGGTGGGCGTGTCTGGAACCTCCAGTTGTTTATCCAGGACTCCTACAAGATAAAGCCGAATCTAACCGTGAACGTCGGTGTTCGCTACCTGAATCAGGAGGGATGGACGGAAGAACATAATCATATCGCCCAGTTTGATCCTACCCTCACCAACGCGGCCACCGGAACCCCGGGCGCTGTCTGGTTCGGCGGGGCAGATGGCCGCACTTCTGTGCAAGCGCCCCAACATGCCGTTTTCGTGCCACGCGTAGGAATTGCGTGGTCGCCAAAATCCACCTGGACGGTGCGTGGCGCGTACGGGCTCTATAGCTTCCCGTGGGGTGACCAGAATTACTTTGGCTCCGGCCAGGGTGAGGATGGCTGGTTCATCCAGGGAACCCAAACGTCTACGGATAACGTCACTCCCATCTTTAGCATGACCCAAGGGCCGCCGACTCCCGTTTATCCACCGTCCAACCCTATCACGGCCCCTAACAGCCTGCTGAACGGTCAGAACCTCCTCTATAACCCTTACCATGTACCGATAACCTACATGGGACAGTGGCACTTCGGAGTTCAGCACCAAATGGCAGGTTTTCTGTTCGATGTCGCCTACGTGGGCAGCAACGTCTATAATTTGGGCTTTGGCGCGGATATCAACCAGGTACCCGAGAGTTCACTGGCCGCTGGCAATGCCCAACTCCTGAGGCCCTACCCGCAATTCTCGGCCATTTCCGGAGTAACCTTTAATGGCCGTTCCGGCTACAATGCACTCCAAGTCGGTGTAAAAAGACCCATGGGCCATGGCTTTTCGATGCTCCTGAATTATGCCTATGGACACTCGCTTGACACGGGCACCGGTCAAGGTGGTAACGGGATGCTTAGGACAGAAATCTGGCAAAATGGAGCCGACCCCCAAGCCAACTACGGGAGTTCGGTAAGCGACATTCGAAATCTCTTTAATGGGGCCATTGTGTATCAGTTGCCCTTCGGCAAAGGACACGCCTATCTCAACAATAGTGGCGTTACGGACGAAATCCTGGGAGGCTGGCAAGCTTCAACCATCTTCATGGCCCATTCCGGGGAGCCCTTCACTCCAGCAATAGGAACAGCGAACCTCAGCAACTCGCTTGCCGGGTCGTGGTATCCCAATCGTATCGGAACTGGATCGATCTCGAATCCGACGATTCAGGAATGGTTTAACCCCGGGGCGTTTGCAGTGCCGGCGCCCTATACGTTTGGCAATTCTGGGCGCAATATCTTGTACGGGCCGGGCCTGGGCCTCGTGAATTTCAGCCTGGGAAAGAGCTTTAACATCGTGGAGAAAGTGAAGCTGCAAATTCGCGCGGATGCCATTAACATCTTTAACCATCCCAACTTCGGACAGCCAAACACTGGGATCAACACTGCGGGGGCGGGAATCGTCTCTTCCGCGGACAGTGCCCGCACCATTCAGCTTGGAGCGGTTGTGCGGTTCTGAAATTGGCTCCTTTTGGAACTCCTGATTTGGATTACGTCGGGTCTTGCATTTAGTAACTTCTCCAGGGGTGATGAGTAAGAGGTAGAGCATCACCCCCGGGGGAGGCTTCCCAAACTCTCACCATCACAACCGGAGGGGTCGAATCGTTCGACCCCTTCACTTCCCAACAAACTCTCTGGGAATCCTGAGGGGTGAGGTATGCCTTCAGGAAACAGCGACAGCAGGCCGTCCATGAGGGCCAGACGTGTCGGCAGTGCCGGGCCTCGACTCTTGAGGTGGAGACGGGGGTCGGGACAGGACTTGATTCGCATCCGCCGCACGGCGAAAGGCCCCACCGAGCGAGTCCTGCTGCCGGTACGTTTCGCGCCCATGACCGGAGAAGCTAGGAAGCCGCGGGCCTACGTCCCTTGACTTTTCCGTGCTATTGCGGTGGCGCCTCGGACTCGGGCGGTTCCTCCCCAGGGCGGAGTTGGTGCATTTCCTGGTAAACCTCGTGGATGGCCTTCGTTGAATTTTCCAAATCCTCAAAGAGTTTTATCTCCCGGTCGGCGTCGGGCATTTGCCCCAACTTCCGGTAGGTCTGGGCGAGAAGATAATGGGCGGTTGAGTCAATGGGGTTGAGGCGTGCAGCTTCGCGCAAGTGAGTCAGGGCCTCCTGATTTTTTCCCATGCGGATCAGGACCTTTCCCATTCCCAGTTGAGCGCTCGCGAAATCGGGTTGGAGTTGCAGGGCTCGGGCATAACTCTTGTAGGCATCATCGAGCTTCAGGGTCCCGGCGGAGAGATAGAGGTCTCCCAGCTGGCACTCCGCATTAATGTTGCCAGGGTTGAGGGTTAACTCCGCCTTGAAAGCTTCTTCGGCTTCCTCGCGGTCCCGCTGGGTTTTGGATTTCTGTAGCAACGCCTCGGCGAGTTCAAAGTGCGCGCCCGGCAATTTGGGATCAAGCTGCAGAACCTTTCGGTACTGGACGACGGCGCCGTCGCGATCCCCCTCGTTGATCAGATGCTCGGCAATGATCAGGTGCATCCGCGCGGAATCAGGTGCCAAAAGGGCGATAGCGTTCAAAGCGCTTCCGGCTATGTCGGAATAGGTTCGATAGGCTGAGTAGAGGACATCCAAATTTTTCGGATCAAGCTGCCGCAACACGTCGATCACCGCTGCGGATTTGCCGAGTTCCCCCACCTGATAGTCGAGTTCGGCCAGTTCCAGCCCCGCCTGGGTTTTCAGTTTCGGTTCTTCCAGATGCGGGAAAGATTTCTCCAGCCACGTGCGCGCGCTCGCGAAGTGGCCCAGCCGCTTTTCACTCAGCCCCAGCAGCGCCTGCACTTTCCAAAGACCAGGCTGAAGCTTGAGCGCCGCGCGGAAATCCTCGGTGGCTTCCGCGTACTGGCCTTGCATGAAAGCGATCACGCCCAGGTTGGCGCGCGCATCAATGTTCTTGGGATCTATTTGCAGTGCCGCGCGGTACTCACGCGCCGCGGTGTCCGGATCGTTTACGCTCAGAGCCTTTAAGGCGCGCTGAAGGTGTGACTGAACTTCCTGCTGCTGACTTTCGCTATTCTGGGAATAAAAAAGCGTTGGAAGGAAAACGACGCTCAGGACTGAGGCTAAAAACATCCCTCTATAAAATGAAATTCTCATCATCACGCTCCGTCCATCTGATCAATATCGTACCACCACGGCTGGAGTCGCGGAAACGTCCCAATTTTTGGCTTCTTAGGACTCTAAGGAAGTAGGCTCTTGAGGACCCTAAGGGGCGACTCTTATCAAGGAACGACCACAGAAGGCGGCCCCGGATCAAGAAATGCATCGCGAGCGTCGGTGCCTGAGCCCTGAATGGGAGGAAGCGGTTCCTGTCCCGCGGCCCTGGCTTTGTCTTTCGGGCGCGAGGCAGCGAGATGTTCGCGTAGGAAGTTCGCAATAAAACCATCCAGGTGCTCACGCATCGCACGGCGCGCCTCTCGCACCTTCCTTTGCTTCAACGCCTGAAGTATTTTGCGATGACTCTTACAGGCTTCCTCATGGCCCCCGAGAATATACTCGCGCTTGGTCAACATTTCCTTGATGAGACCATGAATGGATTGAAACAAGCGGCCCAGAATCCGGTTCTTGGAACCCTCCGCTATCGCTGAGTGAAATTGGATATCCAGGGAAGCGAAATCCTCAACGGGATGATCCATGGTTCTTTCCATTTCAAGGACCAATGCCTCGATCTGTTCGAGGTCCGTCCCGGAGGCACGATGGGCACATAAGGCCACGAGTTCTGTTTCCAAGATGACCCGCGTCTCAAACAGGTCATCGACGTCTTGGGGGGTCCTGAGCATGCCATGGGATAAGATGTGTTGAAGGGATTTGCTGGAACCCTTGGTTACGTAAGTGCCGTCCCCCGGCTTCATCACCACCAGCCCGATATAGGAGAGGGATCGCAATGCTTCGCGGAGAGTCGAGCGGCCGATGTGAAGGGTCTTGCGAAGCTCCAACTCCGAGGGCAACTTCTCTCCCGGGTTCCACTTCCCCCCGGTAATCATCTTCGCCAACTGCCCGGCAACTTGTTCGCCGAGAGTGACCCGTGAAACAGGGATTAGTTTCATCATGCCTCGGGGAAGACTCCTTGCCTTTTAAGTCTTGAAGCCCGAATCAGGGGGGTGCCCCTTATGTCTTAAACCCCACCCGCGGGGATGCACGTCGCTTCTGGGGGTTGCGGAGCAAATCATCAGTAGGAGAAGGGGCTGAG
Source organism: uncultured Acidobacteriota bacterium (assembly GCA_963719655.1). Classification (GTDB taxonomy): domain Bacteria; phylum Acidobacteriota; class Terriglobia; order Terriglobales; family Acidobacteriaceae; genus TOLSYN. The sequence goes on from CAVRDQ010000101.1 coordinate 8,364, forward strand.
TTAGCTTCAACGCAACCAGGTGATGCCCTAGGGAAAATCCATATGAGCGCACAGTGGCCGTCTGCTACCCTCGGTATCATGAAATGGGCTGGGGTTTCTGCGCGGCTCATCTCCCATTGATTGTCCTGCGGTCGATCAATGTGCCGTACCGAGAAGACACCCCGAAGTTCGGTCCCATCGTACTACAACCCCGATTCCAACGGTCAAGAAATTTCCCTTAATGGCCTTGATTGCCCGGCTGAATCACTGATCCTAACCATTCTCAACGCTATTCGCCACCAGATTTCGATTTTGGGCAACGCACTGGTTTTACGTGAGATTTCCGGGTCACCCCGTACCAATGGTTGATTATCCAAATAGTACTTGACAAGAACTGGAACCTGTAGTACAAACGTCTTTCTGATATATAACCTTGCAATTGATATGCATGTCAGACCACTGAACATTGCATATCTTACACGTCGGGCTTCCAGGGTCGGGCTCCAGGGAAAACCTAACCGAAAGAAGTGAAACCATGACAAGTCTATCGATAAGATTCTCTCATCGACTGAGGACGCACCAAGGTCTTTTCGCCTTGGTCGCACTCACCCTCTTGCTTGCAGCAATCCCAACCCTGGGCCAAAACCGAAATGCCGGCGAAATTCGCGGAACCGTGCTCGACGCCAGTGGAGCGGCGGTTCCGGGGGTCAAGGTGGATGTCACCAACGTTGCCACCGGTGTGGTGACCACCACCAACACCGGGCCGGCGGGTGTTTACGACATCCCCTGGGTGGAGACGGGGCGTTATACGGTGACGTTTACCAAGGAAGGGTTCAAACAGGACGTACGAAATGACGTTGACCTCCATGTGGAAACCATTACCGTGGACGCCACAATGCAAGTCGGCACTGTCGCCACCAAAATAACGGTGACCTCCGTGACTGACCAGTTACAAACGGAGTCTTCGGAAAAGACCCTCGTTCTATCGACGACACAAGTCGCCGAGTTGCCCAACGTCGGGCACAACTGGTGGAACGACACGCTTCTCATCCCGGGGGCTAATCCCGGAGGGACCGGATCCGGCGATTTCAGCAATGGTAATAATATCGGGATGAACGGGTCCCAATCGAATATGGCGAACTGGCTTGTGGACGGCGGTACTTTCATGGAGCCGGGAAGTTACAATAGCGCGACACAATTTCCCGTCGAAGCTATTGGGGAACTTAATGTCGTGGCAAGCGACGCCGGCGCGGAGTACGGAAATGGAGTGTTCGTCATGCAGATTGTCAGCAAAAACGGGACGAACCAATTCCACGGATCAGCCTTTGAATTTGTGCAGAACAACGTCTTCAACGCACGTAACGCCGAGTCCCCCAAAGTGGCCCCGGAGCGTTGGAACGAATTTGGCGGGACCATCGGCGGTCCCATCAAGATCCTGAACCAGGTCCTTGCCATCGTGCGGGACTACTTTCATCTGCAGCATGGCAGCATCATGTTGATGGATGAAAGCCGGCAGAAGCTGGTGGTGCGGGCCCATTTTGGCGATCGCCTTCCGGAGGACTTCTCCGTACCCTTTGGCAAGGGCATCAGCGGCACGGCGGCCAAGGCGCGGCGCCCCATCTATTCGCCGGACGTCAGTGCCAACCCCCGTTACATCAAGAACATACAGAGCACGCGCAGCGAGTTGGCCGTGCCCCTGATGGTGCGCGACGAGGTGGTGGGCGTGCTCGATTGCCAAAGCGATCTGCCCGCTTTCTTCGACAATGAGACGGTGGACCTGCTGACCTTGTTTGCCACCCAGGCCAGCATCGGATTGCAGAACGCCAAGCTTTACTCGCAGTTGCAGAGCCGCGCCGCGCAGATGGAGGCCATCAACGCCATTGCCAAGCGCACCACGGTCGAGCTGGACCTGAAGGAGCTGCTGGACCGCCTGTGCACCCAGTTGCCGCAGTCCTTTCCCATTGAGGCCGTCAGCGTCTTCCTGCGTGACGAAGAAGGCGACCTGGTGCTGCGCGCGCAGCAGGGCGAGCTGGATTGCAGCATGAAGCTGGGCGACGTGCTGCCCGGTAACTATAGCTGCAGCATGCACATAGACACGAATCGTCCCTATACGGGCGACCCCAGGAGCTGTCCCGGCTCCTGCTATCCGCAGGGCCATACCGAGGTCTGCCTGCCGCTGGTCAGCTTTGGCGAAAACATCGGCCTGCTGGTGTGCGCCAGCGCCCGGGATGGCAAGATTCCGGCCAATGACATCCAGGCCCTGGAGTCGGTGGCCGACATTCTGGCCACGGCCACGCAGAATGCCCGCTACGTGGATCGCGTCCGCCAACTGGCGTATCGCGACGGACTGACGGGAGTCTTCAACCGCCGCTACTTTGAGTCGCGCCTGGTGGACGAAGTGACGCGCGCGGCCCGCTATGGCGGCGGCGTCAGCGTGCTGATGATTGATCTGGATCACTTCAAGAAGATCAACGACGACTTTGGACACATGCTGGGCGACGACGTGCTGCGCACGGTCAGCGGCCTGTTTGTGCGCTACCTGCGCAAGGTGGACGTCGTCTGCCGCTACGGCGGCGAGGAGTTTGCCATTGTGCTGCCGGCCACGCAAGGGGCCAGCGCCGCCGCGGTGGCCAACAAGCTGCGCCGCGCCGTGGCCAGCCATCACTTCCCCGGCGTGCCTTACCCGGTCACGGTCAGCGTCGGCGTCAGCGAGTTTCCCTCCAACGGCATTACCCGCGATGACATTGTGCGGGCGGCCGACGCGGCCCTGTATGAGGCCAAGGAAGGCGGACGCAATCGCGTTTGCCTGGCCAGCACGGCGACGGCAAACACTGGCACCGGCGAGGGTTAGAGGACTTCCGCCGCTTCACCTTCGTTCCGCCGCCAGGGTTTGACAGCCTCTTCCGTGCGCCTTACCCTTAAAGAGACACGATCCCCGCGGCATCCGAAACCCCGAGTCAAGCGTCTAATGAACATGAAGTCCTTACGAACCCATCTGCGCTTTCATACCCTTCTGCAACTGCTACCCGCATTGGAGAGCGCCGAGGAGACCCTTGTCGGCGGCCAGGCGGTGCTGGAAGGCGTCATGATGCGTTCGCCGCACGCCTGGGGAATTGCCGTGCGTCGTCCTGATGGTGAGCTTGCCCTGCACAGCGAGCCGCTGGCCAGCGCCAAGGAAAAGAGTCCGTGGAAGGGCTGGCCGTTCATTCGCGGCATCATGACCCTGGGTTCGGCCATGGTGCTGGGCTTCAAGGCCCTGCGCTATTCGGCTGACGTGGCCTTGGAAGACGAAAAGACGGAGAGCGGCGAAAAGCTGGAGATTCCCGGCTGGGTAGCCGCGCTGAACATCGCCGTCTCGCTGGGATTTTTCATCTTCATGTACAAGTTTCTGCCCTTTGCCGCCGCGCGCGCCCTGCGCAGCCGCTATGGCAGTGGCAACAACTCGTTTCTGTTTGCCCTGGTGGAAGGCGTCATCCGGCTGGCCATCTTTTTGGCCTTCATCTGGCTGACCTCGCGCTGGAAGGACATTCGCCGCGTCTACCAGTACCACGGCGCCGAACACAAAACGGTCTTCGCCTTTGAGAATCACGATCCGCTGACGGCGGCCAACGTGCAGCGCTATTCCACGTTTCATCCGCGCTGCGGCACCAGTTTCCTGATGACCGTGATGATTCTCTCCATCGGCGTCTATGCGCTGGTTCCGGTGCACGGCTTCTGGATGGGCTTTGCCATGCGCCTGCTGCTGCTGCCGGTGATTGCCGGAACGAGTTACGAGATCATTCGCTACGCGGCCAAGCGGCGCAGCTCGTTGTTTGCGCTGATGACCGCGCCGGGATTGTGGCTGCAGCGCATCACCACGCAGCCGCCCGACGACACCCAGGTGGAGTGCGCGATTGTCGCCCTGGAGCGCGCCATGGAGTTGGAAGCCGTGCACGGCGGAGAGATGGTCATCGCATGACGAACCTCCCCAAGACGATGTTGAGCGTTGCGCCCTGGGTGGCGCAGCGCCACCTCTAGCGGCTCATCCTCAACGCCGCCGGCGCCTGTGTGCGCCCCATAAACCTTCTCGACAAAACCTATTTACCCCGGCCCGCGCGAGCATTCCGCGTGGCCTGAAAGTTCAGGCACAACAATGTTTGACCGCCTCGATCAGATTGAAGCCCGCTACGCCGAGCTGAACGCCCAGCTCTCCAGCCCGGAGATCGTCAACGACTCCGCCAACTACCAGAAGACGGCCAAGGCGCAGGGCGAGCTGACGCCCATCGTCGAAAAGTACCAGGAGTACAAGAAGCTGAAGAAGGGCATCGTGGACAGCCGGGCCATGATGGCCGCCGAGACCGATCCTGAGATGGTGGCCATGGCCACCGAGGAGTTGCACGAGCTGGAGGCGCGGCTGACGATCGTGGAAGAAGAGATGAAGCTGCTGCTGCTGCCCAAGGATCCCAACGACGAGAAAAACGTCATCCTGGAAATCCGCGCCGGAACCGGCGGCGACGAGGCCACGCTGTTTGCCGCGGAAATCTTCCGCATGTATACGCGCTTTGCGGAGACGCACCGCTGGAAGGTGGAAGTGCTGTCGAGCTCCGACAGCTCGGTGGGCGGACTGAAGGAAGTCATCGCCATCATCGAAGGCAAGGGCGTGTACTCGCAGATGAAGTACGAGAGCGGTGTGCATCGCGTGCAGCGCGTGCCGGACACGGAGACCCAGGGGCGCGTGCACACCTCCGCCGTAACGGTGGCCGTGCTGCCGGAGGCCGAAGACGTGGACGTGAAGATTGAGGCCAAGGACCTGCGCATTGACACCTTCTGCTCCTCGGGCCCCGGCGGACAGTCGGTGAACACCACCTATTCCGCGGTGCGCATCACTCACCTGCCGACGATGACCGTGGTGAGCTGCCAGGATGAAAAGTCGCAGATTAAGAACCGCGAAAAAGGCATGCGCGTGTTGCGCTCCCGCCTGTATGAGCTGGAGCAGGCCAAGCAGCAGGAGGCTTTGGCCAAGGAGCGCCGCTCGCAGGTGGGCACGGGCGACCGCAGCGAAAAGATCCGCACCTACAACTTCCCGCAGAACCGCGTGACGGACCACCGCATCGGACTGACCGTGCATCAGCTCGACCAGGTGATGGAAGGCAAACTGCAACCCTTCGTGGATGGACTGGTCAGCCACTTCCAGGCGGAAAAGCTGAAGGCGGAGATGACGAACGCGTAAGCGAGCGGGTTTCAAAATTTGGGAAACACTCTAACGGATTTTGAATGTTTCGCCAGGAGATTCGTAGTTCTTCAGCAGGATCGAATCGCTCTTAGCGTCATATGAAACGAATATTGCTTGCATGCCAGATATATTGCCTGCCGTAATACTCTTGCGTTCTAAGAGCCACTTTGCCATGGCTGGGAGCGCATCTTCTTTGATCAGTTGATTGATTCTGTGGCGATGGTTGCGTGGAACAGGAAGCACTACAATCAACCATCCCCTTTGGAATTCTGGCTTTGAGACGGAAGAGTTTATAGGCACCCACCCAAATGCACATTCCAAGACAGTCTGATTCAGTGCGAAATGTGAGTGGTAAGGACTCTTTGCCCTGATTCGACTTTTCCATCCTCCATGAAACTCAATCGAGAGCTGATCAACTTGCGGAGTACCCGATAAGGCATCAGAAATCTCCTTGGCGGTCACAGGGTATGACTGCGAGTCGGAGATTATGCTTTTCAATCTTGTCGGGATCATGGCCATTGATTTTATAAGGATTTGAGGACAACGCATCCCATTTGTTGCCCCCGCGTACAATACTCCCGTGCAACTAAGACAGGCATTACATGATGGGCTGGCCCGGCTGGAGGCGGCTCGGTTGGCGGGCGTGGACATTGACGCCGCGCGCCTCAGCGCCGAGGTGTTGCTCTTCCACGTGGCGCGCTGTGACCGAGCCCATCTCTACGCGCATCCCGAGCGCGAGCTGACAGACGCCGAACAGCAGCAGTATGAGGCGCTCATCGCGCGCCGAGCCGCCGGCGAGCCACTGCAATACATCACCGGGCATCAGGAGTTCTGGCGGATGGACTTCCGCGTAACTCCGGCCGTGCTGATTCCTCGCCCGGAGACCGAGCATCTGGTCGAGCAGACCCTGGTGCTGGCCCGCAAGTTTCATCCGCAGGCTTTTGCGGAAATCCCGCTTGGAAAAGCCCTGCGGCTGATTGACGTTGGCACCGGCTCCGGAGCCATCGCCGTAAGCCTCGCCCGTGAATTGCCGGGGGCCAAGGTCGAAGCGGTGGACCTGTCTCCCGAGGCGCTGGACGTGGCCCGCCAGAATGCCATTCGGTTGGGAGCCAGAGTGCAGTTCATGGTCAGCGATGTGCTGGAGTCCATCCCCGAGGAGCCGGTCTTCGACTTTGTGGTCAGCAACCCGCCCTACGTCGGACTGGACGAGGCGGACAAGGTGCAGCAGGTGGTATTGCAGAACGAGCCGCACCTGGCTCTGTTTGCCGGGGCGGAGGGCTTGGCCGTCATTCGCCGTCTGATTCCGCAGGCCCTTGCGCGGCTGAAGCCCGGCGGCTGGCTGCTGATGGAGATTGGCTGGTCACAGTCGGAGGCCGTGAAGGCGTTGCTCGCGGGCTGGCACAACATCCACGCCATCAATGACTTGGCCGGGGTGCCGCGAATCGTTGCCGCCAGAAAGTCTCTGTAGGCCGTCCGCAAAACGCTGTAGACCGCCTGAAAAACGCCTCAGGCACCCGCAAAACGTTGAAATCCCAACACAACGCAGCCTCTCTACCCATCCCCCCATCCCCCGGCTTACAATCGGATGTTGCCGCGCGCGGCCCGGATGGCAGCTTTCGTCCGGGAATTTCTATGCGACGCGGGGCGTTGAAGTTTTACCCAAGAAATACCCGAAGATTCACCCAGGGATTTACCCAAGGAAGCATTCATGGCACCCATTACCACCATCGAACACCTCGGCCAGTTTGACGGCCAGGAGGTGACCCTGCGCGGCTGGCTCTACAACCTGCGCGAGAGCGGCAAACTGCTTTTCCCCATCTTTCGCGACGGCACGGGACAGGTGCAGGGCGTCATGTTCAAGAAGGCCGTCAGCGAGGAACTGTTTGAGAGCGTGAAGAGCCTGACGCAGGAGAGTTCGGTCATTGTGACCGGCAAGGTGCGGGCGGAAAAGCGCGCGCCGGGCGGCTTTGAGCTGGACCTGCTGAACGTGGAAGTCATGCAGCGCGTGCCGGAGGATTCGCCCTACCCCATCTCGCTGAAGGATCACGGCGTCGAGTTCCTGATGGAGCATCGCCACCTGTGGCTGCGCTCGCCGCGCCAGGTGGCCATCCTGCGCATCCGCTCGGAGATTGAGCGCGCCATGCACGACTTTTTCTACGAGCATGATTTCACCCGGGCTGATCCGCCAATTCTTACGCCCGCCGCCTGCGAAGGCACCAGCACTCTGTTTCCGGTGGATTACTTTGACGACCAGGCCTACCTGACGCAGAGCGGACAGCTCTACATGGAAGCCGCCGCCATGGCCCTGGGCAAGGTGTACAGCTTCGGGCCGACGTTTAGAGCGGAGAAGAGCAAGACGCGCCGCCATCTGACCGAGTTCTGGATGGTGGAGCCCGAGGTGGCCTACGCCACGCTGGAAGACATCATGAAGCTGGCCGAGGACTTCATCAGCTTCATCGTCGCCCGTGTGTTGGAAACGCGCCGCCACGAGCTGGGCGTGCTGGGACGCGACGTGGCGCTGCTGGAAAACATCAAGGCGCCCTTCCCGCGGCTGAGCTACGACGAGGCGGCGGCCATGCTGAACGAGGGCTTTGCCAAGGGCGAGCTGGAAAACGCCTTTGAATACGGCAACGACTTCGGCTCGCCGGATGAGACCTACATTTCATCCAAGTTTGACCGCCCCGTGATGATTCATCGTTATCCTGCGGCGGTGAAGGCCTTTTACATGGAGCCCGATCCCGACGACCTGACGAAGGCCTTGTGCGTGGACGTTTTGGCCCCCGAAGGCTACGGCGAAGTCATCGGCGGCTCGCAGCGTATGGGTGACTACACGAAGCTGCTCGAGCGCATTCATCAGCACGAGCTGCCGGAAGAGGCCTTCCAGTGGTATCTCGACCTGCGCAAGTATGGTGGCGTGCCGCACTCCGGCTTTGGCATGGGCCTGGAGCGCGCCGTGGCCTGGATCTGCAAGCTGGATCACGTGCGGGAGACGATTCCGTTCCCGCGCATGCTGCACAAGATGTATCCGTAAACTTTTTCCCGTTGGGCGGAGTGGCCGTGTACTGCTCCGTCCAGCGGGAGTTAAGACAAACGAAAGGCGCGTGCCATGGCCATGCGCAAGGAAGCAAGCAACAAAACAGGCGACAAAATGGATTCCCCTATGGTCAGCATTCCCGCATCGTATCCAGACATTATCAAGAAGCAGATTCGTCTGATCGGCGTGCCGCTCGATCTTGGCCAGCAGCGCCGCGGCGTGGACATGGGTCCATCGGCCATTCGTGTGGCCGGCTTGGAAGCCAAGCTCGAAGCCCTGGGCCACGAGGTGGAGGACGGCGGCAACATCAACGTCACGCTGCCGGAGCAGAAGAATTTTGGCGACCCACTGGCGCGCTATTTGAAGGAGATCACCGCCACCTGCAAGAAGCTGGCGGAAGAGACTCTGAAGGCCCTGGGCGAGAACAAAACGCCGCTGGCCGTCGGCGGAGACCACTCGATTGCCGCAGGCAGCTTCAGCGGCGTGGCCGAGTTCTATCACCGGCAGGGGCAGCACGTCGGCCTCATCTGGATTGACGCGCACGCCGACATCAACTCGCCCGGCACGTCGCCCAGCGGCAACGTGCACGGAATGCCACTGGCCGCGTTGATGGGCCTGGGCGGACTGGATTCGCTGGCGCATCTCTACGACTGGTCTCCCAAGGTGCGGCCGGAGAACTGCGTGCTGGTCGGCATCCGCGACGTGGACATGGCGGAGAAGGAGAACATCCGGCGCGCCGGCATTGAAGTGTTCACCATGCGCGACATTGACGAGCGCGGCATGCGCACCGTGATGGAAGAGGCTCTGCGCATGGCCGGCCGCGGAACCGTGGGTTATCACATCTCGCTCGACATGGATTGGGTGGACCCCGAAGACGCTCCCGGCGTGGGCACTCGCGTGCCCGGCGGAGCCACCTATCGCGAGGCGCATTTGGCCATGGAGATCATCGCCGACCACGCCCGCATGACCAGCATGGACATTGTGGAAGTGAACCCGGTGATTGACGAGTACAACCGCACGGCGGAGCTTGCGGTGGAGCTGGCCAGCTCGGCCTTCGGCAAGAAAATTCTGTAAGCCTTACGGAGCATTGCCATGGACGAAAAGCGCGCTCTCTTGCGCCACCTGATTGCCACCATCGCCTACCGCACGACGCGCGCCGTCAGCGACGCTCCAGAGGACTTCGGCGGCTTTGACTTTGCCGGGCGCACGCCGGTGGAGATACTGGCCCACATGGGCGACCTCTTCGACTGGTCGCTGACCATGGTCGAGGGGCGGCAGAAGTGGAACAGCTCCGCGCCGCTGGCATGGCCGCAGGAGCAGCGCCGGTTCTTCGCCGTCCTGGGAAAGTTCGACGCCTATCTCAACTCCGGGGCGCCTATGCATGCAGAGATCGAAAGGCTGGTGCAGGGTCCGGTGGCCGATGCCCTGACCCACGTGGGCCAGCTGGCGATGCTGCGGCGGCTGGCGGGCTCGCCCACATTGCGAGAGAACTTCTACATCGCCCCGGTCGAGGTGGGGCGCGTAGGGGCCGAACAATCCCTCCCGGAGCACAAGAAGCCGTAGGCGCCGCGCCGCGTGTGAACAGGAGCAGCGCCGCCCGTTCCGTACTGCGCTTTCTGCGCCGGTTTGTGCACGGCCGCGGCCTGGAAATCACAGGATTTGCCCCGGTCCACAACTCCTATCGCCGCGCTGATATAGACTGGTAACAGAGGAATTCTCACTTCATGCCATCCACAAAACTCCGTGTCGGTGTTCTTTTTGGCGGGCGCAGCGGCGAACATGAGGTTTCGCTGCTCTCCGCTGCTTCGGTTATGCAGGCCATGGATCCCACCAAGTACGAGGTGGTGCCAATCGGCATCACCAAGCAGGGTGTGTGGGTCACGGGCGCCGGGGCCGAGCGCCTGCTGCACGGAGAAAGCGCTGCGGCAAAGCACAAGGCCGCCAAGGCCGCGGCCAAAGGCTCGTCCAAAGCGGAGGCCAAGACCGTTGGCAAGCCGGGCACGGCGCGCCTCGCGGCCGGAGACCTGACCTTTGCGCCGCCTTCACCCAACGAGCACGGGTTTACTCCCTTTGCCGCCCCCCGCACCACGGCCTCCGGCGCCATCGCCGTGGACGTGATCTTCCCGGTGCTGCATGGCACCTTTGGCGAAGACGGCACCCTGCAGGGTCTGCTCGAACTGGCGGACATCCCCTACGTGGGCAGCGGCGTGCTGGGCAGTGCGGCGGGCATGGACAAGGACATCATGAAGCGGCTCTTTGCCGACTCACGCCTGCCCCTGGTCAAACACGTTACCGTGTCGCGTGCGCAGTGGGAGCGGCAGCCCAGGCAGGTGCAGAAGGATGTGGATTCGGCGCTGAAGTATCCCGTGTTTGTGAAGCCGGCCAACCTGGGCAGCTCGGTGGGCATCAGCAAGGCGCACGACGCCAATGAGCTGCCGGCGGCCATCAACGAGGCGGCGCTCTACGACCGCAAGATCATCGTGGAGCAGGGCGTGGGCGGCAAGCGCTACAAGGCGCGAGAGATTGAATGCAGCGTGCTGGGCAATGACGATCCGGTGGCCAGCATCTGCGGAGAGATTGTGCCGGCCAAGGAGTTCTACGACTACGACGCCAAGTACAACGACTCTGCCAGCGAGCTGCTGATCCCCGCGCGGTTGGACCACACCCAGAGCCGCCAGGTGCAGGAGATGGCCATCCGCGCCTTCCAGAGCGTGGAGTGCCGCGGCCTGGCCCGCGTGGACTTCCTGATGGACCCGTTGACCGGCCACTTTTATCTGAACGAAGTGAACACCATGCCGGGCTTCACCAGCATCAGCATGTATCCCAAGCTGTGGGCCGCGAGCGGCTTGGAATACCCCGCGCTGATTGATAAGCTGATCGAGCTTGCGCTGGAGCGCCACGCCGATAAAAAGCGCAACAAGTACAGCAAAGACTAAGATCTACAGGGCGCCTTTCCGGAGACGGGGAGGCGCTTTTCTTTTCCCGCGCATAAAGATATATCGTAAGAAATGTCTTTTCTTCTTGACAAAGATATATCTTGCGATATGTTTGTATACAAGGAGAATGAAAATGATTGAACAACGTGTGTATTACGTGCGCTCCGAGAGTGGAAACCCCCTCTCCGGGAGCGAGGACTTTGGCCGCGAGCTCTTCGGCCGCAACGAACCGGGCTTTGAGGGCCGCAGAGAAGGCGGCAGAGGCGAGCGCCGTGGTGGCCGCCATGGCGGTGGGCTGGGTGCCCACGTGCGTCGCCTCTTTGAAATGCGGGAGGGTCCTGACTTCCGTGAAGGGAAGGACTCCCATGGCGCTCACGGTGGACGCCACGAGCACGGCTTCTGTGGCCGGGGCGAACGTGAGGGCCGGGGCGGTGGCTTTGAAGGTCGTCATGGTGGCGGTGGACACGGCTTCTTTGGTCGTGGAATGGGCGGGCATCGCGAGCGCCTGTTTGACGCGGGCGACCTGAAGCTGGTCATCCTCAAACTGCTCAGCGAACAACCCAGTTACGGCTATCAGCTGATCAAGACCATGGAAGAGCGGCTGGCCGGAGGCTATACGCCCAGCGCCGGAGTGGTGTATCCCACGCTGACTCTGCTGGAAGAAGAAGGTTTGGCGGCGTGTGCAACGGAGAACGGCAAAAAGGTGTACTCCGCCACCGCCGAGGGCCTGAAGTACCTGGACGAAAATAAGCGCCGGGTGGAGCAGCTTTTTGAGCGGCTGGAAGAGGCAGGGCGCGGTTTTGCCAGAGGCCGCTCGCCGGAGCTGATGAAGGCCTTCATGAACCTGCGTGGTGCGGTGGTGGCCCGGGTCTCGCGTGAGAGCGTCACCGCGGAGCAGATTCACAAGATCACCGAGGCGATCAACGCCGCGGCCAAGGCGATTGACGAACTGTAAGGATTTGGAAAGCGTGGCTGCCAGGGTGTGGGCAACGGTGCACGGAGTAAGCAAGTGGCGCATGGGCGAGGACCCAATTACCCGGGACTTTTACGGGCAACGGAAAATTCCAGCCGCGCCGTGAGCCGGTGCCTTTCCCGTGGCCCGGAGTTTGCAGTATGTTGACAGGGAACATCGGGGGACGGGGCGGCGCCTATGAATCCGAAGTACCGCATCTTTGCCATGCTGGGAGTGGTCTTCATCCTCTCGCTGGCCTTTTACTTTTATTCCACGCACGGCACCGGCGAGCAGGTGCTGATTGGCACGGTGGACGCCAACCAGGTCATCGTCAGCAGCAAAGTGCCCGGCCGCATTGAGCGGCTGTTGGTGGACGAAGGCCAGAAGGTAAAAGCCGGAGACCTGATCGCGCAGATTGACAGCCAGGACTTGGCTGCCGAGCGCGACAGCGCCCGCGCCACGGTGGAGAGCCTGCAATCGCAGGTGAAGCAGAGCGGCCAGAGCTTTGACAGCACCCATGGCGAAACCGACGCGCAGGTGAGGAACGCCGTGGCCTCGCTGGCCAGCGCCCGCGCCACGCTGGAGGAGAGCGAGGCCAACCTGCGCCAGCAGCAGTTGGATACTCCGCGCACCGTGACCCTGGCGAACGAGGGCGTGGCCAGCCAGCAGGATCGCGACCACGCCGTGCAGGCGCTGGCGGCCCTGGAGGCGCGCGTAAAGGCCAACCGCGAGCAGGTTGCGGCCGCCGAGGCCACGCTGAACACCATGCGGGCGCGGCTGAACCAGGCGGCTGCGGCGCACAGCTTTGTGGCCGTCAACCGCGGGCAAATGGAATCCGCGCAGGCCAAGCTGGATGAGGCCGAGGTGCGGCTGGGTTACACGCGCATCGTCTCGCCGGTGACCGGCACGGTCAGCGTGCGCGCCGCCAGAGAGGGCGAAGTGGTTAGCGTGGGAACGCCGATTGTGACCGTGGTGGACCTGACCGAGACCTGGGTGTATGCCTCCATTCCCGAGACGCAGGAGCAGTGGGTCAAGCTGGACGACGTGCTGGACGTGCGCATGCCGGGAGGCGAGCGGGTGAAGGGCAAGGTTATCGCCAAGGCCGCGGAGACCGACTTCGCCACGCAGCGCGATTACAGCCGCAGCAAGCGTGACATCCGCACCGTGCGGTTGAAGTTCCTGATTGAGAATCCGCGAGAGATTTACGTGCCCGGCATGACCGCTGAAGTCCTTTTACCGAAGAGCACAGCGGGCAGCCGCTGAGGGAGTGATTCGATGAGCATCCTCAGCCGACAAAAGAGTCCGGACGCGGCGTATGCCGGCGTGGCCATTGCCGTCGAAAACATCTCGAAGCGCTACGGCCAGTTCGAGGCCGTCAAGGGCATCACCTTTGATGTGAAGGACGGCGAAATCTTCGGGCTGCTGGGCCCCAACGGCGCCGGCAAAAGCACGCTCATCCGCATGATGACCACGCTCATCCCCATTACCAGCGGGCGTGCGTTCATCGCCGGATACAACGTGGCGGAGAACGCCGACGCGGCTCGCCACACCATGGGCGTCATTCCACAGGCCATGACCAGTGACATTGACCTGACGGTGGAAGAGAACATGAGCATCTACGCCAAGCTCTACGGCGTGCCGCGGGCCGAGCGCAAGCGCAACATAGACGAACTGCTGGAGGCAGTGGACCTGACCAAGTGGCGCGACGCGCAGGTGAAGACCCTGAGCGGCGGCATGCGGCGCCGGGCGGAGATCGCGCGCGGACTGGTGCACAATCCGCGCATCTTTTTTCTGGATGAGCCGACGACGGGCCTCGATCCGGTGAGCCGCGTGGCCGTGTGGGAGATGCTGAACACGCTGAAGAGCCGGCGCAATCTGACCATCCTCATCACCACCCATTACATGGACGAAGCCGACCGTCTGTGCGACCGCATCGCCATTGTGGACCACGGCAACCTGGTGGCCCTGGATACTCCGATGGCCTTGAAAGCCAGCATCCCCGGCAACAACGTGATTGAAGTGCAGTTCGCGAATCCTCCGGCGGACTGGGAGCAGCGGCTGAAGGGGTTGGCGGGCATTGAGAGCGTGCACGACGAGGGCAATCATATGTTCCGCCTGCTGACCTCGACGGGCTCGCAGACGACGACCGGGCTGGTGGAGATGGCAGTGGCCGCAGGCGTGGAGTTGAAGACCTTGAGCGTGCAGAACACCTCGCTCGACGACGTGTTTGTGCACTACACCGGACGCCAGTTGCGCGACGAGCAGGTGAAGGCCTTCGGCTACGTGATGCCGCCGCGCCCGGGGATGAACGCATGAACCGCATGATGGCCATCATCGAGCGCGAGATGCGCAAGTTCTTCCGCTCGCCCACCCTCATGGTCACCGCCATGATCATGCCGCTGGTGCAGCTCATCATTCTGGGCAACGCCTTCGGCGGCAAGATTCACGACGCGCGCGTGGCCCTGGTGGATGAGGACCATGGTACGCAGGCCGTGCGCGTCATTGAAGCCTTCCACTCGGTGGAGGCCAACGTGAAGACCTTCGTCCTGGTGCCGTACACCGATGAGGTGAAGGCCAGGAACGACGTGCGCGAAGGCCGGCTGGAAGGCGCGCTGATTATTCCGCCGCAGTTCTCGCGCCGCTTCTACGCTGGAGAAAATCCCCAGCTCGGCATGGTGGTGGATAACAGCGACCAGTTCATGGCCACCAGTCTGCAGGACAAGATGGGCGAGCTGGTCACCTCGCTGAATCAGCCGGAGGCCTCGGCCGAGCGCATCACCACGCAGGTGGCGCTGGAGGTGGTCGAGCTATACCCGTACGTCGAATACCTCAAGTACCTTCTGCCCGGCTCCATTACGCTGGCCATGTTTGTCAGCGTGATGATTGGCGGCGGCATGCTGTACATAGACGACAAGGCGAGAGGCGTGCACGAAGGTTATTTGGTCACGCCCATCACGGCGCTCGAAATGGTGCTGGGGCTGAACCTGGCGGGAGCCATGAAGGCCATCCTCAGCGGCGTCACGCTGACGGTGCTGGGCTCGCTGATTGCCGGCCTGGGCACGTCGTTTGAGCCGACGCGCGTGCTGCAATGGTTTCTGCTGGTGTGCGCCACATCGTTCGCCTTCAACGGCATGATGTTTCTGCTGATGGTGCGGGTGGAAGACCCTCTGGTGCCGCGCGCCATGTTCGGCATCCTCAACACGCTTCTCTATTTCCCCAGCGGAGCGATCTACCCGGTGCAGGCCTTCCCCAAGTGGCTGCGGGTCATCAGCTACGTGGATCCCTTCAGCTACGCGGTGCACGGGCTGAAGGCGACGCTGTTGAAAGAGGCAAGCTGGGCCGCCGTCAGCTACGACCTGACCTTTCTGCTCTTGTTTGGAGCCATCAGCCTGATCGCTTCGACGTTGCTGTTTAAGAGGACGTTGTAAGGACGGGTGCCTGGCGCGGAACTTCGTAACAGAACTCTACATAACTTAACCCGTGTGAGCGCAACACTCGGCCTATCCTCAGGTTCGATGCGAAGACGTCAATCTTCACAGGATCGGGTGAACGAAAATGAAAGCGATTCTTCTCACATTGGTTTTGGCATCATCCATGGCCTGCGCGCAGGACCCCGCGATGCAGGCAGCGCAACAGGCAAACCAGATGGCCACGCAGGCGGCGCAGCAGGCCATGCAGCAGGCCGTGCAGGCAGCCCAACAGGCGAATCAACAGGCCATGCAGGATGGAATGCAGGTGCCGGTCCCGGGGCTTCCCATGGCAGGGGCTCCAAAGTTTTCGGTTGCGGCTGGCAAGGTTGCGGCGGGCACCACCGTGAGGCTTAAAACCGGCACGCGCTATGCGGTGATCTACTACACCACGGATGGCTGGACCCCGACTCCCGGCTCGCAGCGCTATACCGGCCCGATCACCATCAACTCCACGATGACGCTGCAGGCGATTGCGGTTGCCCCCAACACGAACCGAAGCACGGTGGTCACCGCCGAGTACGTTGTGGCAGACGGGCAACCGGCGAAGACATCTCCCGTGGCGGCCGAGGACGGCATTCTCCCCGCGGGAACTGCGCTGCGGCTGGTCGTTCAATCGGAGGCCAGCTCCAAGAGCGCACAGATCGGCGATGAGCTCAAGATGCAGTTGGATGAGGACATCATGATGGACGGCGGGGTGATCATCCCGCGCGGGACTTCGGTTTCGGCTACGATTACGCGCTCCGACCGTACGGGCGCCGGCGGCACTCCCGGAGACTTGGCCTTTGAGGTTCACTCGCTGCAACTCGGCCGATTCTCGATTCCTCTCTATGGTGGAGAGACGATTGAGGGGGCGAATCACTACAAGCGGGTCAAGGGGTTCATCCTGGTGCCATACGTCGGAGTGGCCGCGCTTGCAGTGCATGGCGAGGACGCGGTCATCAAACCCGGCATGGCACTGACGGCGACGGTTGCCGAAGACGTTCATCTGAACTAGCTGGATGTGGCTGCAGATGCCGTTGGGTGGGCGTGGCGCGGCTGGTCGGGAAGAAAACGCTCAACGCGGCCGCGCGGCCAGTGTTTGCAACCCCTGCCAGATGCCATCCACCTGCGCGGCCAACTCTTCGCGCGTGCCGCTGTTGTTTATGACGTAGTCGGCGAGCTTGGCTTTTTCCTGTTCGGGAATCTGGGCGGCCATGCGGCGGGCGACCTCAACTTGTGCGGCATCCAGCGGGATTCCGCTGCGCCGGGCACAGCGCTCTACGCGCTGCTGGTCGGTGCAAGTGACGACGACGAGCCGGTCGTAGCGGCGATGGCCTCCGGCTTCGATCATCAGCGCCGCCTCGCAGACGGTGACCGCTCCGGGGTCGGCCTCGCCGATATCGCGCATCCAGTCATCTTCGTAGGCGAGCACTGCCGGATGCACGATGGCGTTGAGTTCCTGAATGCGACCAGGCAAGCCATGGGCCGGGAAGGCCAGTGCGGCGAGCCTGGCGCGATCAATGCGGCCATCGGAGCCTACGATCTCGGCTCCAAAGGCGGCTACCACCTGCTCGAAGAGTTTCTGGCCGGGCTCCATCAGTTGATGGGCGACCAGGTCGGCGCGCAGCACGTGGGCTCCGCGCGCGGCAAACATCTCCAGCACCGTACTTTTTCCGCATGCGATTCCGCCGGTCAGGCCAACCTTCAGCATGGCAACAGTTTCCTAGACGGCGTGGCCAAGCGCAAGTACCGGGCGTACGATGAATTCACTGTTTTGTAATCGCCTGGTGCGATGCTGGAAAATGGGAACGGCGGGCTGGGTGCCCTTGCGACTCGCGCCGTTGTGGCTTTACCCTTGGGCTTCACCCTTGGCTATTCAGCTTTGGCTATTCTCCAGCGCCACGCCTCCGGGTAGGATAAGGGGCGGGCTATCATCCCCCGTTGAGAGGTTCTGATGCGCAATCTTCGCTTTGCTACCGTTTTCGCCGTGATCCTGCTGGCCGCCGCCGTGTTGACCGCGCCGGCTGCATTGGCGCAGTCGGCGCCCATCCCTTCGCAGTTGCTGACGGCCAAGACGGCCTTTCTCTCCAACGGTGGCAGCACCTCGCCCACCATCAGTTCGGCGGACCTGTATGCGGGGATGTACTCGGCGCTGCGCATCTGGGGGCGCTACGTGCTGGTCAGCTCTCCGGAGGAGGCCGACCTTATCTTCGTAGTCAGCTTCCAGGTTCCGGCCAGCGACGTAACGGATGGCAACAGCTACAAGCGTCCCATGCTTACCTTGAGCGCGCTGGATGCCAAGACCCGTATTGCCCTGTGGACGGAGACCGAATATACCTTCCCCAGCGGCAAGAAGGGCAGCGAGAAGGCCTTTGACAACGTCGTTGGCTCCTTCCGGACCCTGGCCGAAGCCCGGCACGGGGAAAAGCCCGCGGCCGCGCCTGTGGCCCCAACCGCAGCCGCGCCTGTAGTCCCGGCTGCAGCCGCCGACGCGAAGCCTGTAAGCAAGAAAGACGCCAAGAAGGACGACGACGACTCCAAGAAGTCGCATCACATTTTCTAATTTGTTCTTTTTGTGAGAGTGCGGGATCATCCCGCTCAGGATATTCAATGGATCGCCAAGAGGCTTTGACGCCCGCCGGGCAGACTGACGCCATTCCCTGTAAGCCGCCTCGCGTTTTTGATCCCCACGATACCCCGCGCATACTGGCGTTGGCCGGCACGCCGCTGGCTGGATTCTGGCGTCGCTTTGCGGCCTACACCATAGACATTTCGCTCGTTCTGGTCACCTATGTTCCCATTGAAGTCGCGCGGCAATATGTGACGGCGCGATTCCTGCATCATGAAGAAAACATTCATCTTGACGTGAAGTTCGACTTCCACGAAGTGGGCAACCTGGTGTGGCTGGTGCTGTACTTCGGCCTCAGCGTGTGGATTACCAACGGCCGCACCATTGGCAAGCGGCTGATGGGGCTGCGGGTGGTCTCGCTGACGCACCGGAAGATCACGCTCTGGCAGGCTGTGGAGCGGGCGCTCGGGTACGGTGCGTCGGCGTTGGAGTGCTTTTTCGGTTTTTACCAGTTCTTTCTAAACCATAACCGCCAGTGCGTGCATGACCGCATCGCGGAGACCATCGTCATTCGCGAGCCTCGCCCGGGCATGGAAACAACCCCTCCAACGGCCTAGGACCGCACCCCGCGGTTTGACACCGCTCGGGCTGCGACTTTATTCTTATAGTCTGTCCTGAGGAGTGTTTCCCGCCAGGAGTAGGGTGAAGGTGACGGCTTGCCGACCGAGCCGACGAATCCCTTGCGTTTCACTCGGTTACGAGCAATGCGGGAATCCCGGCCTGGCCGGACTTCGGGAGCAAGTGGTGCAATGAAGATTCGCATTCAAGACCTGGAACTGCGCAAGCAGGAGTTCGAGCTGCAGTTTCAGCCCGGAGAGATTGACTTCGGCTCCGAGGTGCAGCAGGTTGGCCCGCTCGCAACCGAGGGGCACGCCGAGCTGATCCGGGAGCACCACGGCGGTCAGCATACGGTGGATGACATCCGCCTGGTCGGCAAGTTGGACGGCCGCATCAGCCTGTGCTGCGCACGATGCCTGGAGACGGTGGAGATTCCACTCTCCCGCTCTTTTGATCTTCTGTACCGCCCGCTGGAGAGCGAGCGCGGCGCCGACGAAGTGGCCATCCACGAGGCGGACACCGAGATCGGCTTCTATTCCGGCGACGGAATGGAGCTGGAAGACTCCCTGCGCGAGCAGGTTCTGCTGGCGGTGCCCATCAAGGCCCTGTGCCAGGTGAATTGCAAGGGCCTGTGCCCGGTATGCGGCGCAAACCGCAATCAGCAGGCGTGCGGGTGCCCGACCGGCCCGAGCGACCCGCGATGGGCTGCCCTGGGCGACTTGAACAAGAAATTGCAGTAACGCCTGCGGGCGGAATGTTATGAGTTCGCGGCCTTTTTCCGGCCGCAGAGAATTGGAAAGGTAGTTTGCAATGGCAAATCCCAAACGGCGACACTCCAAGCAGCGCACGGCCCTCCGTCGCGCCCACGATCATCTGACGGCGGTTACCACCAGCGAGTGCCCGAACTGTCACGAAGCCAAGCTTCCGCACCGCGCCTGCGCCAAGTGCGGACATTACAAGGGACGCGAGATCGTCGAGGTCGAAAAGGCCGGCTAAGCCGGTCTTCCCGCAATGCCCATTACCATCGCGGTTGATGCCATGGGCGCGGACCGCGCGCCTCGTCCTGAGGTTGAGGGCGCGATTCTTGCCGTCCGGCAATACGACGTGAAGGTCCTCCTTGTGGGGCATCAGGATGTGGTGCGTGCGGAGTTGGCGCATCATCCCGAGGCGGCCCGGCTGCCCATCGAAGTCGTTCACGCCAGCGAATTCATCGGCATGGACGAGAAGGCCGCGCTGGCCGTCAAGCAGAAGCGCGACAGCTCGATGCGCGTTGGACTGCGTCTGGTGAAGGATGGCACCGCCGCCGGCTTTGTTTCGGCCGGCAACACGGGCGCCGCCATGGTGACCGCCAAGCTGGTGCTGGGCGTGCTGCCGGGCGTGGACCGTCCGGCGCTGGCCTCGGTCTTTCCAACGGCGGCCAACACGGCCACCATCATGCTGGACGTGGGCGCCAACGTGGACTGCAAGCCGCAAAACCTGCAACAGTTCGCCATCATGGGCGACATCTACTTCCGCAACATTTTCAATGGCCGCTTCCGCACCGCGTCGAATCCGCGCGTCGGGCTGCTGAGCGTGGGCGAGGAAGAGACCAAGGGCAACGACCTGACCCGCGAGGCCTTTCAACTGCTGAAGGCGCTGCCCATCAACTTCATGGGCAACGTCGAGGGCCGCGACCTGTACAACGGACGCGCCGACGTCATCGTCTGCGACGGCTTTGTGGGCAACGTCGCGCTCAAGGTCAGCGAAGGCATGGTCGAGGCCATTCGCGCCATCCTGAAGGAAGCCATGCAGGCCAGCTTCACCCGCCAGATGGGCTTTCTGCTGGCGCGCAACGCATTTGCGGATTTCAAGAAGCGTCTGGATTACAGCGAGTACGGCGGAGCGCCGCTGCTGGGCCTGAAGGGCGTGGCCATTGTCAGCCATGGCTCGTCGAACGGCAACGCCATCAAGAACGCCATCCGCGTGGCCGTCGAGTTCGCCCGCTCCGGGCTGAACCGCAGCATCGAAGAACAGATACAGGCGGCCCGCGCGAATGCTGTGGCGGCGCAGGCCGAAAAAGTTTAGTCTTCCTTTCCGAGCCCTCCGCCGCGGGGGCTTCTGTGCACGGAGCCCGATATGGCAAACCGCATTCCAGCTCTCGTCATGCTCTTCCCCGGCCAGGGTTCGCAGTCGGCCGGCATGGGCAAGGAACTGGCTCTCAATCATCTTGTGGCCCGCCGTACCTTCGAGGAGGCCGACGAGGCCCTGGGCTATCCCTTGAGCGCCCTGTGTTTTGAGGGGCCCGATGACGAACTGCGGCTGACGGAAAAGACCCAGCCCGCGATCCTCACCGTCAGTGTGGCCGCCGCGCGCGTACTGGCCGAGGTTGGCATTGTGCCCAGCTACGTGGCCGGTCACTCGCTGGGAGAGTATTCCGCGCACGTGGTGGCCGGTACGCTGAGCTTTGCCGACGCCGTGCGCACCGTTCGCAACCGCGGCAAGTACATGCAGGAGGCCGTGCCGGTGGGCGTGGGCGCCATGGCCGCCATCCTGGCGCTGAGCCTGGGAAAGATCAAAGAAGCCTGCTCCGAGGCCGTCGCCCTGTGCCCGGGTGAAAGCTGCGAGCCGGCCAACATCAACAGCCCCGGGCAGGTGGTCATCAGCGGCAGCAAGGCCGCAGTGGAAAAGGCCGCCGAGCTGTGCAAGCACAAGGGCGCCAAGCGCGCGGTGATGCTTCCGGTCAGCGCACCCTTCCATTGCCCGCTGATGCAACCGGCGCAGGACCGCCTGGCCGCAGACTTGGCAGCCCTGCAATTTAACGCCCCGCAGATTCCCGTGCTGTGCAATGTGGAGGCCGTGGCCGTGACCGAGGCCGACAGGTCGCGCGAGACGCTGATCCGCCAGGTGACTGGCGCCGTGCAGTGGGAGTCCAGCATGAGGGCCCTGATCGCCGCTGGTGCGACGCAATTTGTGGAGGCCGGTCCCGGAGCGGTGCTGACCGGACTGCTGCGCCAGATTGATAAGATGCAGAGCTGCGTCAACGTGGAGAACGAGGCCACTCTGCAAAAGGCCAGGGCACATTTCGGAAAATAAATTTCAAAGAAGCAATCTTTTCGGAAATAAGAAAGCCCGCCAGGTTGGCGGGCTTTTCCATTCACGAAGAACGGATTACTCCACCATCTCATCCGGGCTGAAGCCCAGGGTCTTGTCGCTGAATTCGACGCGCACCGAGCAGAGTTTCTTACGATCGTTGACCCTTACGCCGACCACGACTCCACTGGCGCGTGGGCGGGGCATCTGCGTGGCGATGATCTTATAGCTGCGGATTGGCCCCCACTCGCCGCCCGGACCCCAGTCCTGGTAAAAGGCTCCAAAGGTGTAGCGCTTGTACTTGTCGGGATGCTGCTTCCAGTCGGGATCGTTCATCCAGGTGGAGTATGCGCCCTCGAAGTCCCTGGCCTCGAGCTGGGCGAAGAAGTGGTCCACGCGGTGCGACTCCGGCCAAAAACGGTTGACGTAGACGGTGACGGCCACGGCGATGAGGATGACGAGGGCGACGGCGATCAGCAGACGGCGGCGCCGCTGCAGGGCAAAGTCGAAGGGTTGGGCATCAAACAGCACACTGGACATGGCACAACGCTAAGAACGTGGCGCAGAAAAGTCAACCGCCGGTAAAGGCGGTGGGGAAGAAATCAATTTGCAGAAGGTTATTGCAGGGCCTGGGTGCAGTTGGTTCCGCCGTTGGGATCCACCAGCACGGGGTCCATATTGTTTGAACAGAAGCCTCGATAGCCGGTACTGCCGATGGTGACCGGGGTCGCCCAGACGCTGTAGGTGCTGACCGGGTTTCCGCTGACGTTGGCCAGCTGGAAATCATAGCCGCTCTTGGGGCAGATGGCTGCCGTACAGCCCAGCACCCAGTCCAACACGCCGGCGTTGGTGGAGGTGGCCGCCGTGGAGGATGCAGAGGCCGCCAGGGCGTTCAGGGTGGCGGCATAGCCAACAGAGGGATACGTGGTGGCGTAGGTCACCTGTGCGGTGTTGATGGTGCGAATGGAATAGACGGCCGAAGCCTCATTGGCCGCGATTTTGCTGTGCAGGAAACTGGGCACGGCAATCGCCATGATCACCAGGATGATCGCCACGACGATCAACAGCTCAATTAGGGAGAATCCTCGCTGCTTCATGACAAACGCTCCAAGTTGCGAGTTGCCAAAGCCGCCACAGCGAAAAGCACGCCGCAACGGCCAGGCATTCAATTTGCCAAGCGAAGCATCCCGGGGAGGGAAGCCCAAATATAGCAAGAAAGTGCCGGGCGCACCATGCGAATACGATTAATTTTGTCCAATCGTCCTACGACCAAAGTCACCTTAGGGTAATCATCCCCAAGGTGATACCGGCCGGATGAATTCACTAACTTATTTACAGGAAAAGACTTGAGCAGTATCCAGGGAGACAGATTCCCATTGGGGGACAAGAAAAATCCCCGGGCCTTGTGGCCACGGGGAGATGTGATTCCGGTGCCGGCGGTGAGCTACTTCAGATCCGCCTGGTGCTCCTTGGCGATCTGGCCGAGGGCGCCGGTGGGATTTTCCTTGGCGATCTCCTGGTAAATGACGAGGGCCTTGTCATTCTGGTGGCCGCCCTCGTAGAGATCGGCAAGCGCAAGCTGCGCACTGGTCTTGGGCACGGTGCCGGAGGGCGCGTCTATCAGGCCCTGCAGCAGGTTGATGGCGTCGGCGTCACGGCCTTCCTGGCGGTAAACGCTGGCCAGGGCAAGCTTGGCGAGCGCGGCCAGCTCCTTGCGGCGGACGCTGGTGAGGGCGCGCAGCTGGTCCTCGGCGACCTTGTAGTTGCCGATCTCGGACTCGCTGATGCCGGCCATGTAGCGGGCATACTGGCCGGAGTGCGTCCAGCCGTACTTGTCGCTGATGTCGTAGAAGGCCTTCTTGCTGGCGATCAGGCGATCCTGGTCACTGGTAAATGCCGTGACGCCGGCCGGAATGGCCGTGGTGGGAGCCACCACCGGCGCCGTGTAGGTGAGCATGGCCTTGCCCAGAGCCGCGGCGGCCTGCTCTTCATGGTTGGTGACGTACCACCAGGTGGCGCTGGCAACCACCGCGACCAGCACAACGGCAACCACCAGGGTAATGACCGTGTTGCGGTGCTCCACTACTTCATGAACGGCCTCGGCGGCCGACTCTTGAAACTTGTTTTGCTTCAGTTCCTGACGGGTATATCGCACTGGGGAAATTCCTCGGTTGATGAGAACTCGCTCAAAAAAGAAAGTTTATCAGTCCGGTTACGGCAGGGTCAACGCGAGCAGGGTGCAGGCAGCGGGGATGGAACTCCGGCATGGCATGGAACTGCCGGGAGCAACCTTGCGTACGAAGCGTGCAGGGCGAGTTGTGCTCGTGGCGGCGGAATTGAAAATCTTCGGCCCGTGAAGCACAATGCCGTGGTGGTTTCCTATTTCCCATAAAGTTTTCTGACCGGCGTCTTACCCGGGCGCGCAGCGCAGCATGGAGCCTCCCAGGACGGAGCCTCCCAGGACGAATCCGTGGCCTACACCCTTGAGCTGGATCGTATCCGCAAGACCTTTGACGAATTTGTGGCCGTAGATGATCTCTCCTTTCAGATTCGCGAGGGTGAGATCTTCGGTCTGCTCGGCCCGAACGGCGCGGGAAAGACCAGCTCGATCCGCATGATGATCGGCATTACGATGCCGGACTCAGGCCGGATTCTCGCCTTTGGAGAGCCGTTGAGCCGGCGGACCCTGGAGCGGGTGGGCTACTTGCCGGAGGAACGCGGCCTCTACAAGAAAATGAGCGTGCTGGAGAACCTGGTGTTTCTGGCCTGCCTGAAGGGGCTGTCGCCGGCGGAGAGCGAGCGCCGCGCCCGCCACTGGCTGGAGCGGCTGGAGCTGGGCGCCTGGGCGAAGAGCAAGCTGGAAGAGCTGAGCAAGGGAATGCAGCAGAAGGTGCAGTTCATCGCCGCCGTGCTGCACGAGCCGGGCTTCATGATTCTGGATGAGCCTTTCAGCGGATTGGATCCGGCGAGCTCGGTGGTGCTGAAGGATGTGCTGCTGGACCTGAAGAAGCAGGGCAAGACGATTCTGTTCAGCACGCACCGCATGGATACCGTCGAACGTTTGTGCGACTCCATCTGCCTGGTGAACCACGGGCGCAGCGTGCTGGAGGGCAATCTGCGGGAGGTGAAAGCCCGCTACGGGCGCAGCAGCGTGCAGCTGGAGTACGAAGGCGAACTGCCACTGCTGAAGGACCCTGCGCTGGTCAGTGGCTCGAACGATTTTGGCAACTACGTGGAGCTGCGGCTGGCCGCCGGCGCGGATCCGCAGCGCGTGCTGGCCGAGGCCATGAAGAGCTCCACGGTGCGACGCTTCGAGGTGGTGGAACCCTCGCTGGAAGAGATCTTCATTGACACGGTGGAGCGGACCAAGGTGGATCAGGTCGGGGCGGTGACCCATGCGTAACATCTGGCTGATTCTGCGGCGCGAGTACCTGGTACGGGTTCGCACCAAGGCCTTTGTGCTCTTCACCGTGCTGCTGCCGCTGTTGATGGGCTCGGCCGTGCTGCTGCCCACCAAGCTCGCCATCCACAGCAGTTCCACCCGCCGGGTGGCCATTGTGACCAGCGATGCAAAGCTGGGCGCGGCCGTGCGCGGCGAGCTGGAAGAGATGCGCATGAGCGAAGAAGACGACGCGGCGCGCAAGCTGAAGAACACTCCCTCCACGGGCCAGAAGGCGGACAAGCCGGCCTTTGTGGTGCGCGTGGAAGACAAGCCAAGCGACGCATTGAAAGAACAACTGAGCGGCGAGCTGCGCGACAACAAGCTGGATGGATTTTTGTGGATCGCTCCCGACGCCATGACCAGCCGCAAGGCCGTGTATTACAGCCGCAACGGCAGTGACTTTGTGGAGGCCAACCAGGTGAGCCGCGGCCTGCGCATCGCCCTCAGCGAGCAACAGCTCTCCGCCCGCGGGGTGGAGACCGCCGAGGCCAAGAAGCTGCTGGGGCCGGTGGATGTGGACACCGTGAAGGTGGACAAGAGCGGCAGCAACAAGTCGAACGGCATGGGTGCGTTCTTTCTGCCATTCGCGCTGCTGATGATGATCTACGTGACGGTGCTGACCTACGGGCTGTACGTGATGCGCTCGGTGATCGAGGAGAAGAGCTCGCGCGTGGTGGAGGTGCTGCTGGGCTCGGTGACACCCTTTGAGCTGATGGCTGGAAAAATTCTTGGCGTGGCCGCCGTGGGGCTGACGCAGATTTCCATCTGGATGGTGGCCGCCGCGGCCATGGGCGCCGGAGCGATGGCCATGGTGGGCGACCTGATGAAGGACGCGCACCTGGAGCCGGCGGTGAAGTTCCTGTTTCCGGTGTACTTCCTGCTGGGCTATTTGACCTATGCCTGCCTGTACGCGGCCATCGGCGCCGTGGTGAACAGCGACGAAGAGGCGCAGCAGTTGCAGTTCCCGGTGACCGTTCCGCTGATTGCGTGCATGGTGGTGGCCACCTCGGTGATTCGCGATCCCAACACGCAGATGGCCTTCTGGTTCTCGATGTTCCCGCTGACTTCGCCGATCATCATGTTCGTGCGAACCACGGTGAGCATGCCTCCGGCGTGGCAGATTGCGGTCAGCATCGCGCTGAGCCTGGTGACCTTGTATGGGCTGGTATGGCTGACCTCGCGCATCTACCGCGTCGGCATCCTGATGTACGGCAAGCGCCCCACGCTGCCGGAGATTCTGAAGTGGATCCGGTACACATAAATCCGGCGATTGCCTGAGATGAGAAAAGCCCCCGGGAGTTCCGGGGGCTTTTGCGTTGCGCGGCGCAAACCGCAAAAAGCTACTTGACCTGGGCGCGGGCGGTTGCCAGGAGTTGTTCGACCTTGGCGCGGTCGCGGTAGTTGGGATCAATCTTGAGCAACTGCTCCCAGGCGGAGATGGCGCCCTTGTGATCGTGCTTGCCCTGCTCGCGGACGACGCCCACGTTGAAGAGCGTCTGCGAGTGGCGGGGGTCATCCTTGAGCGCCACGTCGAACTCCTTGAGAGCGCGGTCCGGGTCGCCGGAGTAGAAGTAGGCGATGCCCATGTCGGTGCGCACATCCGGGTTGTGCGGCGTCTCAGTGAGCGCGCGGGTGTAGTAGGGGATGGCCTGGCCGTACTGGTTGGCGTCGAAGTAGATGTTGCCCAGCTCGGTGAGGGCGGCTACATCCTTGGGATTGCTCTGCAGGCGCGCCAGCAGCGGACGGGTCGGCGGCATCAAGGGCCTGCGCCGGGTTGATGGGCTGCTGCAAATTCGGCTGGACGGAGGCGGCAGAGTCCGCGGCCGGGGCAGGCGACGACGAATTGTTGTGCAGCAGGTAGCCGCCCAGGCCGCCGACGATGAGCACGACGACGATGGCGGTGATGACCTGCGTGTTGGTCCAACTGGCTTGTGTTTGCGGGGTGGGCTTGGCCATGAAAACTTCTCCTGCGGGAATTGCGAAATTTTAAATTGCGATGGAAAGAATCCGGTTCTCTGGCCGCTCCGCCGGGGAGAAATTCCTCCCCAATGTTTCCATTCACCGTGGCGAAGGCCGCGCCTGGGACCCTGCTTGCAACGTGGATGATGTTATCCCGGCAGAAGGGTGCGCGCCAAGCCTTCCGTTGCGGTGAGTTTCCGTGAATCCTGGATCGAATTGTTAAGACCTGCACCCAGGGCGCCTGGAGGTTGCGAAGTTGTGCCGGCGGGCCTATTGTGCTGGCCATGGCTTTGGCGCGGGGTGTGGGGACCACTGAGGGGCGAGCCGGCGAAGTGTTGCGGGCGTTTCTGCGCCTGGGGCTGATGAGCTTTGGCGGGCCGGTGGCGCACCTGGGGTACTTCCACCAAGAATTTGTGGAACGGCGGCGCTGGTGCAGCGGCGAGGAGTATGCCGGGATTGTGGCCATTGCGCAGAGCCTGCCGGGTCCGGCCAGCAGCCAGGTGGGCTTTGCCCTGGGGCTGCGCCGCGCCGGGTGGATGGGCGGTGCCGCGGCGTGGCTGGCCTTCACCGGGCCTTCGGCGGCACTGATGCTCGGCTTTGCCTACGGACACAACCTGCTGGGCGGGCGTATGGGCTCCGGTCTGGTGCATGGTCTGCAGCTGGCGGCCGTGGCCGTTGTGGCGCAGGCCGTGCTCGTCATGCAAAGGACTCTGGCGCCGGACTGGAAGCGGATGTTGGTGGCTGCCCTGGCCGCCGGACTGGTGCTGACGACGAATCTGACGCTGGCGGCGATTGCGCTGGGCGCGCTCTTCGGAGTTGTGATGGCCGCGCCCGCAACGGCTGCACAGCCGGAGGCGGAGACGGGTGTGTGGCTGAGCCGGAGAGTGGGCGCAGCGGCCGGCGTGATCTTCGTCATCCTGCTGATGGCATCGCTGCTGGTGACGTATGCGCCGCCGGGACAACCGTTGCCGGAGCCAGTGGCGGCGGTGCAGCCGTCACAGGTGTTTGGGGCGTTCTATCGCGCCGGGGCACTGGTGTTTGGCGGCGGACACGTGGTGTTACCGCTGCTGGAGAGCGCGGTGGTGGCGCCGGGATGGGTGAGCCAACGGGAATTTCTCTCCGGCTATGGTGCGGCGCAGGCGCTGCCCGGACCGCTGTTCACCTTTTCCGCCTACCTGGGGGCGGTGATTCGACCGTCGGCCTATCCACTTGCGTTTTCGGTGCTGGCGCTGGTGGGGATCTTTTTGCCCGGATTGCTGGCCATGGTGGCCGTGCTGCCTTACTGGAGTGAACTGCGGAGGCGGAGGCGCGTGCAGGGAGTGCTGCGAGGGGTGAACGCAGCCGTGGTGGGTGTGCTGTTTGCCGCCTTCTGGCACCCGGTATGTTCCAGCACACTGCACAACTGGCGAGACTTGGGGATGGCCCTGGCCGCCCTGCTGGCATTGCTGCGCTGGAAGCTGCCTCCGTGGATGGTGGTGGCCGCAGTGGGAGCCTTGAGCGCGGCGCTGGGCGCCTGACGGCGCTCCCGGTACCCATCCCGCAGGTGCATGGGGTGGGGAGGTATCCTTTTGTGCTCTAGCAGATGGACCGGGGCTGGGCTATGATGCGCTGCAAGGTTCTGCCGACTGGTGGTAACGCGAAGGGGACTGCCCAAGGATGTGCGCTTCCAGACAGATGCAACTGCCTACCCGCAGCCGGCGACAGCCGTGCGCGATCTACTTTGCCGAGGACGCGGTGGCGCGGGCGGCCGTGGAGAGCTGCACCCGGGTGCAATATGCGGTGTTTGATGCGCAGGGCGGCGACCGCTCCAGCGTGCCCTGCGTCTTTGTGGTGGCCGACGAGAAGATTTTTGCCGAGAATCTGAAACTGCTGCGCTCGGCCGAGGCGCGGGTGATTGTGCTGCGCGAGGAGCGTTTTGCCGACCCTCGCCTGGACGGCACGGTGTATGCCTACCTGCCTCCGAAGGCTCCGGCGGCCATGCTGGAGCGGATGTTCGACAACGCGATTGACCACATGCACCTGGTGCAGACTCGCCGTGAGGCCAGCGACAAGCTGGCGGCGGCCAATACCGAAATCTACGAGCTGAACCACATTGGCGCCGCCCTGAGCGCGCAATTGGAGACGCCCGAACTGCTGGACCTGATCCTGACCAAGTGCCGGGAGATTACGCGCGCCGACGCCGGCTCACTGTACCTGGTGGAGGAGCCTGCCGAGGCCGCCGACGGCAGCCGGGCACAGAAGTTTCTGCGCTTCAAGATGGCGCAGAACGACACGGTTCACGTGACCTTCCGCGAGACCGTGCTGCCGATCAGCGAGGATTCGATTGCCGGGTATGTGGCCCAGCACGGCACGGTGGTGATGATCGAAGACGCCTACGAGATGGAAAGCTGGGTGCCGTATTCGATCAACAAGCAGTTCGACATAGACAGCGGCTACCGCACGAAGAGCATTCTGGCCGTTGCCATGATGAACCCGAAGAACGAGATCGTGGGCGTGGTGCAGTTGATCAACGCCAAGCGCAACTGGCGCGCCCGGCTTGGTACGGCCGAGGCCATTGATCAGGAAGTGGTTCCGTTCACCACCCGGCAGATGGAGATTGTCAGCTCGCTGGCCAGCCAGGCGGCGGTTTCCTACGAAAACAGCCAGCTCTACGAGAGCATTCAGCGGCTGTTTGAAGGCTTTGTGAAGGCCTCGATCAAGGCGATTGAACAACGCGATCCGACCACGAGCGGCCACAGCGAGCGCGTGGCCAACCTGACGGTCGCCATGGCCGAGGCCGTGGACCGCGACAACACGACCTACAAAGGGGTGCACTTCACCAAGGCCGACATGAAGGCCATCCGCTTTGCCAGCCTGCTGCACGACTTTGGCAAGGTCGCGGTGCGGGAAGAGGTGCTGATCAAGGCGCACAAGCTGTATCCCGCGCAGATGGCGACCCTGGTGGCGCGCTTTGCCTTTGCGCGGCGCACCTTTGAGGCCGAAGCCGCGGAGCGCAAGCTGGCGTACCTGACGGCCAATGGAATAGAGAACTACCAGGCGGCGGCCGCCGGATTTGACGAAGAGTTGCGCGCGCGCTGTGAAGAGCTGTACCGCTTTCTGCGGTTGATTGAGACGGCCAACGAGCCGACGGTGCTGCCCGAGGGCAGCTTCGAGACGCTGCAAGAGATCCACCAGCGCACCTTTCTCGGGGCGGACGGCACATTGCAGCCGCTGCTGACCGGCGAGGAGCTGCGCATGTTGAGCATCCGCAAGGGATCGCTCGACCAGCACGAGCGCGAAGAGGTGGAATCGCATGTGCTGCACACCTACAACTTCCTGCGCCAGATCCCCTGGACGCGCGAAATCCGCCACGTTCCGGAGATTGCGCGGCATCACCACGAGCGCATCAACGGGCTGGGTTATCCGGCTCAATTGAAGGGAGATGCGATCCCCTTGGCGACGCGGCTGATGTCCATTGCCGATATCTTTGACGCGCTGGCGGCGGCCGACCGCCCGTACAAGTCCTCGGTGAGCGTGGAAGACGCGCTGAAAATTCTGGAAGACATGGCAAAGCGCGGGGATTTGGACGAAGTGGCGTTCCACTTGTTCAAACGCGAGAAAGTTTACGAGCAGTGGATGGTTTTGCGGGAGCAGGAATAAAGCCAGTGTTTATGCGGCTCCGGAAGGGTTTTCCACGGATGGGGTTTGCAAACCGGTGAAGGCTCTGTTACAAAAGAAAAGCACGAGGAAGCGCACAAGGCGCTGACGCGGCAGTGGCCGCGGATGGATCTCTTACGAACTTGAGTTAGCTTCAACCTCCGGACGCCGGACAGCGATTTGCATAATCGCCGAGGGTTTGGTAGGGTGGTTGAGGCAGTCACACAGGCGCCAAGGCGCTGGTGATCCGAGGAACTTGCCTACGGCCCCGATTGCGGGCGGGTTTAAAATAGTTCAAGGAAATGTGACGACAGGGTTGACAGGGCCGGATGGCTTTGATAGCCTAGAAAAGTTGCAAAGAGCCCGGCCACGGGCAAGACGGGAACAATGTGTCCCGGCAGGTTTCAGCGGTAACGCAGAAGACCTCATACGATCTTTAAGTTGAAGGAAGACTTTTACCAGAGTGCGCGCATGTTCGCTGCGCTTCGGAAAAAGTCAGCAGTATCGCGCGCTCCGCAGATGTGTAGCGTTGAGCGAAGCTCTCCATCTCAACTGATTGGCTTCGGCGGCCCGTAAGGGTTGCGCTGGGTCGTCGGTTGCAGCCTGGAAGTCATCACGATACCGCCCTAAAAGTTTCGAGGACAGGCGTTCCACTCCGGTGGGGCGTTGTTCGCCGAGAGCGCCGCCTAGTGCGGGATAACGCAATCGGATCTTTGACAACAGGTTGAACGTGCCAGTCGTGAGAAAGATGCTTGAAATTTATTTCGAGTGATCTCACAAGA
>CAVRDQ010000101.1:42500-73934 GCA_963719655.1 uncultured Acidobacteriota bacterium
TAGTGGCGAGCGAAATCGCAAGAGCCTAAACCAGTGTCTACCTTCGGGTAAGGCTGGGGTTGTAGGGCCGACAATAGTAGAGTTACCAATTCATTTGCTAGTCGAAGCCCTCTGGAAAGAGGGGCCATAGAGTGTGATAGCCACGTAGGCGAAAACAAATGGACTCGAAGTCGGTACCTGAGTACCGCGGGGCACGTGAAACCCTGCGGGAAGCAACGGGGACCATCCCGTAAGGCTAAATACTACCTACTGACCGATAGTGAACCAGTACCGTGAGGGAAAGGTGAAAAGAACCCCTGCGAGGGGAGTGAAATAGTACCTGAAACCGTGTGCCTACAAGCAGTGGGAGGGCTATGCCCGTAAGGGAATGCCTGACCGCGTGCCTATTGCATAATGAGCCGGCTAGTTATTCTTGTCAGCAAGGTTAAGCGGAAGCGAGCCGTAGCGAAAGCGAGTCCTAATAGGGCGTTAAGTTGGCAGGAATAGACGCGAAGCGGGATGATCTACCCTTGGCCAGGTTGAAAGTGGGGTAACACCCACTGGAGGACCGAACCGGTGTTTGTTGAAAAAAGCTCGGATGAGCTGAGGGTAGGGGTGAAAGGCTAATCAAATTCCGTGATAGCTCGTTCTCTCCGAAATAGCTTTAGGGCTAGCCTCGTGTGATTTGCAGTGGTGGTAGAGATCTGAATGGACTAAGGGGCTTTCCAGCTTACTGAATCCAACCAAACTTCGAATGCCATGGACAACCAGCACGGGAGTCAGACGGCGGGGGCTAAGCTTCGTCGTCGAGAGGAAAACAGTCCAGATCGCCTGCTAAGGTCCCAAAGTTCTAGCTAAGTGGGAAAGGATGTCGGAACGCCCAGACAGCCAGGAGGTTGGCTTAGAAGCAGCCATCCTTTAAAGAAAGCGTAATAGCTCACTGGTCAAGCGGTCCGGTGCCGACAATTCAACGGGGCTCAAGCTAGACACCGAAGCAGCGGATGCGTCGTAAGACGCGTGGTAGGAGAGCATTCTCAGCGGTTTGAAGCGAGACCGGAAGGACTCGTGGACTGCTGTGGAAGAGACCCTGCCGGCATAAGTAGCGATAACGGAGGTGAGAACCCTCCGCGCCGAAAGTCTAAGGTTTCCTGAGGAAGGTTAATCCGCTCAGGGTTAGTCGGTCCCTAAGGCGAGGCCGAAAGGCGTAGCTGATGGACATCCGGTTAATATTCCGGAACTCCCAAGATTTCGTTATCACGATGGGGTGACGCAGAAGGATAATCCCGACCGTATATGGCTATGCGGTTCAATGTATGTAAGCCTGATCTGGTAGGCAAATCCGCCAGGTCTTAAGGGTGAGATACAAAGCAGTCCCGTATGGGGCAAAGGGGATGATTTCACGCTGCCAAGAAAAACCTCTAAGGAGAAATTAGGGGAACCGTACCACAAACCGACACAGGTAGACGAGGAGAATATCCAAAGGCGCTCAAGAGAACACTCGTTCAGGAACTCGGCAAATTAACCCCGTAACTTCGGGAGAAGGGGTGCCTCACTAGGGTTCATAGCCCGAAGAGGCCGCAGCGAATCGCGCACGGCGACTGTTTAACAAAAACACAGGTCTCTGCAAAGTCTAAAACGACGTATAGGGGCTGACGCCTGCCCGGTGCCGGAAGGTTAAAGGGAGAGGTTAACCGCAAGGTGAAGCTTTGAACTGAAGCCCCGGTGAACGGCGGCCGTAACTATAACGGTCCTAAGGTAGCGAAATTCCTTGTCGGGTAAGTTCCGACCTGCACGAATGGCGTAACGATCGTGCGACTGTCTTAACGAGTGACTTGGCGAACTTGTAGTACCGGTGAAGATGCCGGTTTCCCGCATCTAGACGGAAAGACCCCGTGCACCTTTACTATACCTTCACTATGAATTATGGACTTTGCTGCGCAGGATAGGTGGGAGGCTTTGAACTCAGGCTTTTGGGCTTGGGGGAGCCAACGGTGAGATACCACCCTGTGAATTCTGTGATTCTAACCTACTCCCGTTAACCGGGAGAGGGACATAGTGAGGCGGGTAGTTTGACTGGGGCGGTCGCCTCCTAAATTGTAACGGAGGCGCACGAAGCTACGCTCAGGCTGTTTGGAAATCAGCCGTCGAGTGCAATGGCATAAGCGTGGTTTACTGCGAGACCTACAAGTCGAGCAGTTGCGAAAGCAGGTCATAGTGATCCGGTGGTTCTGTATGGAAGGGCCATCGCTCAACGGATAAAAGGTACGCCGGGGATAACAGGCTGATCGGAGCCAAGAGTTCATATCGACGCTCCGGTTTGGCACCTCGATGTCGGTTCATCGCATCCTGGAGCTGTAGAAGGTTCCAAGGGTTAGGCTGTTCGCCTATTAAAGCGGTACGTGAACTGGGTTCAGAACGTCGCGAGACAGTTCGGTCCCTATCTGGTGTGGGCGTAGGAGATTTGAGAGGGCCTGTCCTTAGTACGAGAGGACCGGGATGGACGAACCTCTTGTGTTCCAGCTGTCGTGCCAACGGCATGGCTGGGTAGCGAAGTTCGGTTGTGATAACCGCTGAATGCATATAAGCGGGAAGCACTCCTCAAGATTAGATCTCCCAATCCAAAAGGATCAAGAAGGGCACAGGAAGACCACCTGTTTGATAGGCTGGATGTGTAAGCGCAGTGATGCGTTAGCTTACCAGTACTAATCGCCCGTTCGGCTTGACCATAAAATTTACTCTGCGCATAGGGCAAACCAGCCCTGCCTGCCTGAAGTTACCCAATGCTATTTGGTTGTGAAACATCGGTCACCCGATCTTTCAAAACTTTCCGGTGATCATACCGCAAGGGAAACACCCGTTCCCATCCCGAACACGGAAGTTAAGCCTTGCCGGGCCGATTGTACTGCACGCGAAAGTGTGTGGGAGAGTAGGTCGTTGCCGGATTAAATAAGAGCCTCACGTGAATAACGTGAGGCTCTTTCCTTTTGTGCCAAAAGCTTCCCCTGCAAGATCCCAAATCGCCATGGTCGTTGTGCCGGGCGCGCCCTGCATGTTCTAATCCACACACCCTGCCTGTTGGAAGCTGCTGATCTGTAGTGGCGGGAGCCATCTTGTCCACCATGAAGATTCTGTGGCTATCGCAAGAACCGCCCTGCCTTCCCGCCCGCAACGGCTTTGCTCTTTACGGGGCTTCGCTGCTGCGGCATCTTGCCGGGCGTCACGAGATTGATCTCATCTCGTTCACGTTGCCCGGGCAGGAGACGGCGTGCGACTGGGGCAGGAAAATCTGCGCCACGGCGACGGAGATCCCCTACCGCAGCCTAAGCCTGCCTGCGCGCATGACCTCCCTGGTAAATCAATTTGCGCGGGGCCGCGCCATGAACCCGCGGGCGGCGCTTGAGCAGGCGGTGGGCAAGGAGTTGCAGCGCGGCCGATGGGAGCTGGTGCATGTGGAAGGCGGCTATGCCGGCGGACTGCTGGGAGCGATCGGGGTGCCGGCGCTGCTTTCCGTCCATGATGCAGAGACCCTGCGCTTGCGTGAGCTGGCCAATTGCGGCTCCGGAACCCTGCGCAAGGCGCGATTTCGGCTGTTGGAGGCCCTGGAGGCCAGGTTTGAGCGGATCGTATATCCACGATTTAACCTCTGCCTGGTGGTAAACGAGCGCGATAAGGACGTAATTGGAAGGATTGCTCCACGGGCGCGAGTCAGGGTGCTGTCCAATGGCGTGGATGTCGAATACTTTTCGCCCCTCACGCCGCTGGTGGCGAGGCCATGCAGCGTGGTATTTCACGGCAATCTCTCCTATCCGCCCAACGCGGAAGCGGCCATTCACCTGGCACGAGAAATTCTTCCGTTCCTGCGCGAGAAGCGGCCGGAGACAACTCTGCGGATCGTCGGCTCGCAGGCGGGCGCCGATGTGCTGGCGCTGGGGAGGATTCCCGGCGTTTCGCTGGTGCCCGATGCCGAGGACCTGAGGCCGCATCTGGGGGCAGGCGGTGTTTACGCCTGTGCGGTGAGTCACGGCAGCGGGATCAAGAACAAAATTCTGGAAGCGATGGCCATGGCTCTGCCGGTTGTCAGCTATCGCGCCGCGGCTTCAGGAATTGGAGCGATGGAGGGCCGGGAGATTCTGCTGGCGGATACGCCCGAAGAGTTTTCGGCAGCGCTGGAAAAGCTTTTTGCAGACCCTGAACGCGCCCAAGCTCAGGGCCGGGCGGCGCGAGAGTTTGTCTCCGAACGATATTGCTGGGGCAGCCGTGCGCGGGAATTGGAGACGATTTACCAGGAGATGATCGAAGCCCGGAAGTAACTTCTCCGGACAACTTCTCCAGACAAGTAACTCCAGACAAGTAACTCCAGACAAGTAACGAAAGAAGTGCTACTCCCGGCCCTGCCACTTGCTAAGCGCCGGAGTGGGGCGGTGCGCACGCATTGCCTCCAACACCTTTTGCACGGTGGGCTGGCAGATGAGGCCGGCGCGATGTTCGGGGCGCAGAAAGCCTTCCGCGACGATGGAATCCAGAAAACCGTTCAGCTTGTCGTAATAGCCTTCGACGTTCAAAAGGGCGCAAGGCTTGCTGTGGTGTCCGAGCTGTGCCCAGGTCCAGATCTCAAAGGTTTCGTCGAGGGTGCCGACGCCGCCGGGCATGGCGATGAAGCCATCAGAGAGTTCAGCCATGAGGGCCTTGCGCTGGTGCATGGTCTCCACCACGCGCAGGTCGCCGAGCGCGGTGTGCGCCACTTCGCGGCGGACGAGATCGCGCGGAATGACGCCGATGACCTCTCCGCCGGCTGCCAGTGCAGCGTTGGCGACGGCGCCCATGAGGCCCACGGAAGCGCCGCCGTAAACCAGTCCGATGCCGTTATGGGCAAGCAGGCGGCCGAGCTCCTCGGCGGCTGCCGTGTAGGTCGTGCGAACTCCGGAGCGTGATCCGCAAAAGACGCAGTAACGCAAAATCTTTTCTCCTGCCGTGTGATGGACCTGCCGATTACTGCGCCTGCACTCCGCCTGTGGTGTGCACCTCGATCTGATGCTGCACCTGGCGGCGGAACTCCAATGGGTCGGCCACCAGATCGAAAGGCTCGTTGGTGCCTCCGGTGCCGCGCAGGGCGATGCTGCCGTAGCCAAACATGCGCCCGAGGATGGGCTGCTCGACCTCGACGCTCTCCACCTTGGAGAGAAAAAGCTCGATGGTGCGCTTGGTCAGGTATCCCACCTTGATAATGACGCGCTTGTTGGTGACCGCCATCTCCGTGGCATTGCGCTTGATGATGGCGGCGGCGAGCAAGAGATTGCCAACCAGAATTAGTAGCCCTCCGAAGAAGATGGCGCCCTGCGACTCCATCTTGGTGAGCTTCGCGGTGAGAAAGAGCAGGGCGATGCCGGCGGCAGAGAGGAAGAGATCCAAGAGAATGGGGCGGAGAAGGACAATCCAATGCAGACGGGTGGTGTAGACGACATTCTCGCCGGCATTCAGGTTCTTTTGCACGTAACTCATTGGCAGCTCTCCCAAAGATGATTCTCTGATGGTAACGCCACGGGAGAAAACTTGCTTGGCGCGAGCCGCGCACGAGGCGATGAAAAACAAAGAGACCGCCCGGAGGCGGCCTGCTTCGTATGCGGAAAAGAAATTTCTACTTCAATCCGGCGAAGGTCTCACGCGCAGCCTGGATGGTGGCGGCGATGTCGGCCTCGGTGTGGACCGTGCTGAGGAATGCTGCCTCGAACTGCGAAGGCGGCAGCCAGACGCCACGGTCGAGCATGCCACGGTGGAAGCGTCCGAAGAGGGCGGTGTCACAGGGCGCAGCCGTGTCCCAATCGAAGACCTCATGATCGGTGAAGAACCAGGTGAACATGCTGCCAACCTGGTTGGCCGTGATCTTGATGCCGTTGTCTTTAGCGGCCTGGGTTACGCCTGCCACCAGTTTGGTAGCCAGCGCGTTCATCGCCGGGTAGAGCGTCTTGCGGCCTTCGCTAAGGGTTTTGAGCATGGCCACGCCGGCAGCCATCGCCAGTGGATTTCCGCTCAAAGTGCCGGCCTGGTAGACAGGACCGAGGGGCGAGATCTGATCCATGAGCGCGGCCGAACCGCCGTAGGCTCCGACGGGCAGGCCTCCGCCAATGACCTTGCCGAGGGTGGTGAGGTCGGGCTTGATGTTGTAGAGCTGCTGCGCACCTCCGTAGCTGACGCGGAAGCCGGTCATCACTTCGTCGAAAATAAGCAGAGAACCTTCGCGGCGAGTGAGTTCGCGGACGAACTCGTGGTAGCCGGGCTTGGGCGGAACGCATCCCATGTTGCCGACGACGGGCTCCAGAATGACGCAGGCGATCTGCCCCTTGAACTTGGTGAAAGCCTCTTCGAGTGCCGCAGGGTTGTTGTAGGGCAGGGCGAGGGTGAACTTTACGAACTCCTCGGGAACGCCTGCCGAGCCGGGGATTCCGAAGGTGGCGACGCCGGAGCCGGCCTTGACCAGCAGCGCGTCACTGTGGCCGTGGTAACAGCCTTCAAACTTGACGATGTATTTGCGCGAGGTTGCAGCGCGGGCCAGGCGGATGGCGCTCATTGTGGCCTCGGTGCCACTGGAGACGAAGCGCATTTTTTCGATGCTGGGGAAGGCGTCAATGACGCGCTCGGCCAGGTCGGCCTCGGCCGGAGTGCTGGCGCCAAAGCTGGTGCCGCAGCGGGCGGCGTCGAGGACAGCCTCCAGGACCTGCGGCGCGCAATGGCCCAGGATGAGCGGTCCCCAGCTGAGGACGTAGTCGAGGTAGGAGTTGCCGTCGGCATCGGTCATGCGGGCACCCTGGCCGCTGATGATGACCGGGGGCTCTCCGCCGACGGCGCGGAAGGCGCGGACGGGCGAGTTGACGCCGCCAGGGAAGAAGGTCTCGGCGCGCTGTTGCAGCTTGTGGGAACGATCGAGTTTTCTTGACACGGTACTCAGTCCAAACGGGGCGAAGCGGGTAAAATAGAAGCAGCTCCGCACGGTAATTTTAGGCCACTCTTCACCATAGTAAATCAACGGCCATGGGCCGGGAGCGCCCAATGAGAAACAGGGCCGGTGCAGGCCCATTCCACGGCTTTGTAGAGGCAGAAATTGCGGCAAAAGCACCAGATTCGAGGCGTTCTGGGGACGCGTAAGGCCGGCCTGTTGCTGGCCATGCTGGTGCTGCCCATGATGCTTTCCGCCTGGGTGCGGGCCGACGTGGGACTGATGCTGAACGAGGCCCTGGGAGATGGCGCCAGCCGCTGGACGGGTGCAGGGCACGCCTCCATTTATCTCTCCAACATTTGTGCGGCCAGCCCGGTGACGGTGCGGCCCTGCGAGCCGGGCGAAAACGGCGTAGTGCTGACGAACTACCGGACATTCGGCGAGGATCACAGGTACCGCTGGAACGCCATCCCCTTGAACATCTACCTGTATGGCGTGGAGGATGAGCGCGAGCGGGCCCTGTACGCCACGCCGACCGTGCGCTGGATTCTGGAAGAGCGTTACCGGGAAAAGTACCTGGGCGCGCTTTGCACGGGGGAGTGCCGGACGAATCCGAACCTCCTATGGCGAGAAGGCGTGGCCGCCACCTTCGAACGCGACATCTACATGTTTGTGGCGAAGACCACCCCAGAGCAGGACAAGAAGCTGCTGGACATGTTGCAGGGCAAACCGAACGAAGGACGATTTAACGGAGCGACGAACAACTGCGCGGATTTTGCCGCCGACATTCTGAACACGATCTTTCCGCGGGCGGCGCGGGCCGACCACCTGAATGACTTCTGGATGACGAGTCCGAAGGCCATTGCCAAAAGCTTTACGCATTACGCGGCACGGCATAAGGAGCTGGAGCTGCGCGTGGTGCGCTACACGCAGGTGCCGGGTGAATTCCCGGCCAGCCGCGACAACCGTAAGGGGACGGAAGAGCTCTGCCGGGCCAACAAGTGGCGTATTCCCCTGGCCGTGATCAAGCCGGAGGTGCTGGCAGTGGCCGGTATCAGCTACGCCGCCAGCGGACGCTTCAATCCGGAGCGCGAGATGGAGCGGCATCCTGTGGCGGAGGTGGCGGAGCTGGAGCAGCAGTGGGAGTCGGCGCGCGCCCGGGGCGACCAGGAGATGGAAGAGCGGCTGCATGGACAACTGAAGGCGGCTCGGCAGCGGGCATTGGGCACGGAAGAGGAGTGGGAGACGTATCGCGAGCGTACGGCTCAATATGAATCCGAGTACGCGAGGATTGCCTTTGGCGAGATGGAAGGCAGCCACCCCCTGGAGAGCGCGGTTCATAAGCGGCTGGCCGAGAGCTGGATCAGCCTGGACGAGCGCGGCGGACTGTGGCTGCGTCCGCGCAAGAGCGGCGCGCCGGGCTGTGGCCTGAGCGCGGCAACGGTGCAGGCCAAGGGCAGCGATGCAAGCCAGGCCTACCTGCTGGCGTTGGCGCGGGTAGAAAGCGAGCTCCGCCGCAAGCGCAAGAATCGCGAAACGATTGGGTACTTCCGCCAGGATTGGGCGCTGGTGGAGCATTTGCGCGGAGAGTTGAGACCGCTGCTGGCCAGCGGGGCAGGCGCGGGTGTGACGGTAGCGGGCGGGAATTTGTCCAGCCGTTGATGGTGCAACAGAGAGCTTGGAGAGCCGAGCAGGAAAAACACCGCTGGCGGCGGGCTGCTAGGATAGAGGAGCAATGATCCTTCCGTTCGTTCGTGAATTGTTCGCGGACGCCGCATCGGTTCCCGGTTTTCAACGTGCTACAACCCATCTAAAGGGAGGCGCGGGGCGCATTCGTGTCTCCGGGCTGACGCCGACGGCGCGCGCGCTGTACTATGCGCTGCTGCAAAAGGCGGCGGCTCGCCCCCTGCTGCTGGTGGTACGCGATAACCGCGAGGCCGAAGAGCTGCTGCCGCTGTTGCAGTCGCTGTGCGAGATCTCCGGCGCGGCCCCCGCGGAAAGCGTGGCCTTTCTGCCGGCGCGCGATGTACTTCCCTTCGAAAATCTTTCTCCACATCCGGACATTCAGGAGCAGCGTGCGCGAGCCCTGTGGCGCATGGCCAGCGGCACGGCGCGGCTGGTGGTGGCTCCGTTTGCGGCCACGGCCGTGCGTCTGCGCGAGGGCGAGTTCTATCGCAGCCTGGCGCGCCAGGTACATCGCGGCGGCACGGTGGACCTGGAGGAGCTGACCGAGCACCTGAACATCGTCGGATATCGCCGCATTGACGTGGTGGAGTTGCCGGGTGAGTACGCGCAGCGCGGCGGAATTCTGGATGTGTATGGGCCGGAGATGGACAGGCCGGTGCGCATTGAGCTGTTTGGCGACGAGGTGGAGTCGGTGCGGCGCTTCGACGTGGCCACGCAGCGCTCGGCGGGCGAGGTGGAAGAGGCCTTGCTGCTGCCGCTGACTGAAACTCCGGTGACGAGCGAGCTGCTGGGCGCCATCCACGCGCGGCTGACGGGCGGGCGCGTAGCCGGCGGCGAAGATGCGTTGCGGGCGGCGGCACGGCTGGACGGAGTAACGGCATTTCCCGGCTGGGAGTTTTTTGCGCCGGTGGCCGGCGCGGCGCAGACGGTCTTCGACCTGATGCCGGACGCGGCGGTGGTGCTGGAAGAGCCCTCGCAGGTGGAGGGCGATCACGACGCCTGGTGGCAAAAGGTAGTTGAGGCGCACGAGCGCAGCGGCGTGGGCAACCTGGTGCACGCGGAAGAGCTGTACCTGACGCCGGAAGAGTGGCGCGCGCGCATACAGAAGCTTCCGGGGCTGGACGTGGAGCAGTTGGGCATGGCCACGGGCGACAGCGCGGAGGTGGTGGAGTTTGCCACGCGTCCGGTGGGGCGCTTCCACGGCCAGGTGGCGCGGCTGATGGAAGAGGTGAAGAAGCAGGCCGCCGATGGGCAGAGAGTGGTGCTGGTGGCGGGCTCGCTGGGCGAGTTGGAGCGGCTGGCCGACATCTTCAACGAGTATCAGTTGCCGTATATGTTGGGCGAGCGGCCGAAGGGCGCGGCCTTGAGCGAAGAGGCGGCGCAGTCCAGCCATGCCGGTTCGGCCACGACGCTGATTCACGGTTACGTGCCGCAGGGTGTGGCACTGCCCGAGGCACGGCTGGTGGTGTACGGCGCCAACGACCTTTTTGATGAGAGCGAGGCCGGCACCATCCGCAGGCCGTCGCAGCGGTCGAAGAGCGCGGCCTTTATGTCGGACTTCCGCGACCTGGCGGCGGGCGACTACGTGGTGCACGTGGAGCACGGTATTGGCCGCTACGAGGGGCTGCGGGAGATTCCGCAGGCCGATGGCAGCAAGGCTGAGTTCATGGTGCTGGAGTACGCGGAAGGGGCGCGGCTTTATGTTCCGCTGACGCGGCTGGACCTGGTGCAGAAGTATCGCAGCGCCGAGGGCGGCGCGGCGGTGCTGAACCGCCTGGGTACGCAGCAGTGGGTTAAGACGAAGGCCCGGGTGAAGAAGGCCATGCAGGACATGGCCGACGAGCTGCTGAAGCTGTACGCGCAGCGCAAGACGGCTGTGGGCTTTCAGTATTCGCCCGACACGCAGTTCATCCGCGAGTTTGAAGACGCCTTTGAATACAACCCGACGGACGACCAGGTGGCGGCCACCGAGGACATTAAGAAGGACATGGAAGGCGCGCAGCCGAT
The DNA here is from genome assembly GCA_963719655.1 of uncultured Acidobacteriota bacterium. GTDB lineage: Bacteria > Acidobacteriota > Terriglobia > Terriglobales > Acidobacteriaceae > TOLSYN. Next base: position 53,104 of record CAVRDQ010000101.1, read on the forward strand.
GGATCGCCTGCTGTGCGGCGACGTGGGCTACGGCAAAACGGAAGTGGCCATGCGCGCGGCCTTCAAAGCCGTCAGCGACGGACGGCAGGTGGCCGTGCTGGCGCCGACGACGGTATTGGCCTTCCAGCATTACCAGACCTTCAAGCGGCGCTTTGCGGCCTTCCCGGTAACGGTGGACATGGTGTCGCGCTTCCGCACCGCGAAGGAGCAGAAGGAGATTGTGGAGCGCGCGTCGGCCGGCAAGGTGGACATCCTCATCGGCACGCATCGAGTGCTCAGCAAGGACGTCAGCTTCCCGGACCTGGGGCTGGTGGTGATTGACGAGGAGCAGCGCTTTGGCGTGCGCCACAAGGAGCGGCTGAAGCAGTTGCGCCACGAAGTGGACGTGCTGACCATGTCGGCCACGCCGATTCCACGCACGCTGCACATGTCCATGCTGGGGTTGCGCGACATGAGCGTCATTGAGACGCCGCCGCGCGACCGCCTGGCCATCCAGACCGTGGTGGCGCAATGGGATGAGAAGCTGATCCGCTCGGCCATTGGGCAGGAGTTAGAGCGCGGCGGCCAGGTGTACTTTGTGCACAATCGCGTGGAGAGCATCTACGAGATTGCGGCCAAGCTGCGCGAGTTGGTGCCGCAGGCGCGCGTGCTGGTGGGCCACGGGCAGATGGGCGAAGGCGAGCTGGAAAAGATCATGCTGGCCTTCATGCGCCACGAAGCCGACATCCTGGTGGCGACGACGATCATCGAAAACGGGCTGGATATTCCGCTGTGCAACACGATTCTGATTAACCGCGCCGACCGCCACGGGCTGAGCGAGCTGTACCAGTTGCGTGGACGGGTGGGGCGCAGCAATCGCCGCGCCTATGCATATTTGCTGGTTCCGCAGGACCGCGAGTTGAATGACGTGGCTCGGCGCCGGTTGGCGGCGCTCAAGGAGTTCAGCGACCTGGGAGCGGGCTTCAAGATCGCCGCGCTCGATTTGGAACTGCGCGGCGCGGGCAACCTGCTTGGTGGGCAGCAGAGCGGACACATCGAGGCCGTGGGCTTTGAGATGTACACAACAATGCTCGAAGAGACGATCCGCGAGCTGAAGGGCGAGAACGTACAGGTGCTGCCGGATACGGCGCTGAACCTGGGCTTGAACATCCGCATCCCCACCGGCTACATCACGGAGGAGAACCATCGTCTGCGCATCTACAAACAGATTGCGGCTGTGGAGGATGAGCGCGGATTGAGCGATCTGCGGGGCGAGTTGCGCGATCGCTATGGTGAACCTCCGCCGGCCGTGGAGCATCTGTTGCAATACGCGCAGTTGCGCATGACCTGCCAGCGGCTGGGCGTTGCGGCCATTGAGCGCAAGCGCGACCAGGTGAACATCCGCTTTGCGCAGACGGCGACGGCCGATCCAGAGAAGATTATGCGGCTGGTGGCGAAGCACAAGGGCGTGGTGTTTACTCCGGCCGGAATGTTGAAGTTTTCGCTAAAGGCCGCGCGCCCGGACGAAGTGCTGAACGGACTGCGCCGGGTGCTGGAAGCGCTGGAGTAAAGCGCGGCTTTGAGATTCAGGAACGAAGAGATTTTGAGGGTGAGGTTACGGATGAAGACGGCGATTCTGCTGCTGATGGTGGGTTTGTGTTCGCTGAGCGCGATGGCCGGGACGGGTGCGTATCCGGAGCCGTTGACGAAGTTGAGCGATGAGTTCATGCGCAGCTTCTTTGACTTCCAGCCCAGCGCCGCCACCCGCGCCGGATTGCATGAGTACGACGCGCGGCTGGAGAGTTTGACTCCGGAGCGCGTGGCGCAGCAGAAGAAAGTGTATGGCGAAACCCTGCGGCGGCTGCAGGCGCTGGATACGAAGGGCTGGTCGCGCTGGGCATTGGACGACCGCGAGATGCTGATGGCCTTCATCGAGGCGCACACGCTGGAGTTGGAGATGCACGCGCAGTGGCGCGAGAATCCCGACTACTACTCATCGGTACTGAGCGATTCGACCTTCCTGCTGATGGGCCGCAGCTTTGCCCCGCCGGAGGAGCGGCTGCGTTCGCTGGTGGCGCGTGAGCGGCAGATGCCGCGGCTGCTGGACGAGGCGCGCAAGAACCTGCAGAATCCTCCGCGCGTCTTTACCGAGATTGCGCTGGAACAGTTGCCGGGCATCGAAGACTTTTTCGCCAGGGACGTGCCCTCGGCTTTTTCCGGCGTGAAGGATCAAAAGCTTCGCCGGGAGTTTGCAGCGTCGAACGCCGGTGTGGTGCAAGCGCTGAAAGCCTACGAGGCGTGGATGAAGCGCGATCTGCTGCCGCGCTCGCAGGGTGACTTCCGCCTGGGCGCCGAAAACTTCCGCCGCAAGCTCGAGGTGGAGGAGATGGTGGATATTCCTCTCGACCGTTTGCAGGCCGTGGGCGAAGAAAATCTGCGCCGCAATCAGCGGGAGTTCCAGCGAGTGGCGAAGCTGCTGGATGCGTCGAAGACTCCGGCGGAGCTCTTGGCGGAGATCGAAAAGGAGCACCCGGCGGGCGACCAGTTGCTCGCGGCCTTCCGCGGAACGCTTGAAAAGATTCGCAGCTTTGCCGACGCCAACCAGATCATCACCACGCCCTCGCGCAACCTGCCCGTGCTGGAGGAGACTCCACCCTACATGCGCGCCACCACCTTTGCCAGCATGGACGCGCCGGGACCGTTCGAGACCCGGGCGACCGAGGCTTTCTTCAACGTGACGCTGCCGGAAAAAGACTGGACCGCGGCGCAGGTGGAAGAGCACATGGCGGCCTTCAACTGGGGCGTCGTCACCAGCACGGCTATTCACGAGGTCATCCCGGGACACTACGAGCAGTACCTGTGGAACGAGCAGGTGCCATCGCGCATCCGGCAATTCCTCAGTCTGGATTTAAGCAACGTGGGCAGCACCTGGGGAGATAGCAACGTGGAGGGCTGGGCTCACTACACCGAGCAGATGATGCTGGATGAGGGCTACGGGCGGACACCGGGCGTGCCGGAAGAAAAGGATGCGGCCTTCCTGAAATTGCGCCTGGGGCAGTTGCAGGACGCGCTGCTGCGCAACGCTCGCTACATGGTGGCGATTGGCATGCACACCGGGCAGATGAGCGAAGCGCAGGCGGTGAACTACTTTGTAGACGAGGGCTACCAGACGCGCGCCAATGCCGTGCGCGAGGTAAAGCGCGGCACCGGCAATCCGACGTATCTCTTCTACACCCTGGGCAAGCTGCAGATCATCCAACTGCGCAAGGACTGGGAGGCTCGCCAGGGACGCAAGGTTGAGCCCCGGGAGTTTCACGATCTTTTCATGCGGCAGGGTGTGGCGCCGGTCAAGGTTATCCGGCGGGCGCTGCTGGGAGATGATTCCCCAACGTTATAGCCTGCAGGTTACTTACGGGTCTGTGCAGCGCGTTGCACCGGGCATATACTGAGTGGTCTTTGAATCTCATTCTCAGGTCGTATGTATGAGCCAGTTGATTCGCAAGGCCGTCTTTCCCGCCGCAGGATTGGGTACACGCTTCCTGCCTGCCACCAAGGTGATGCCCAAGGAAATGCTTCCGGTGGTGGATAAACCCATCATCCAGTACGGCGTGGAGGAGGCGATCGCCAGCGGCTGCGACGAGGTCATCATCGTGACCGGGCGCGGCAAGGTGCTGATGGAGGATCACTTCGACATCAGCTTTGAGCTGGAGCACTCGCTCGAAAAGCGCAACAAGCCGAACTTGCTGAAGACGGCGCAACTGGTGGCGCGCATGGCGCACGTCAGCACGGTGCGTCAAAAGGAGCCGCTGGGCCTGGGGCACGCCGTGCTGATGGCGAAGCGGCTGGTGGGCAATGAGCCCTTCGGCGTGATTCTGCCCGACGACCTGGTGGACTCACCGGGCAACCCCTGTCTGAAGCAGTTGATAGATGTCTTCGCGGAGAAACATGCTTCGGTGATTGCGACGCAGATCGTCGAAGGCCAGGCCATCTCCGCTTACGGCGTGCTGGACGCGAAGCCGGTGCCGGGCTTCAATGGCCGCCTGTACGAAGTCAGCGACATGGTTGAGAAGCCGAAGTTCGAGGATGCGCCGTCGAACTTGGCCATCATCGGCCGCTACGTGCTGACGCCGCGCATCTTTGAGATGATTGAGACGATCACGCCCGGAGCCGGTGGCGAGCTGCAACTGACCGACGCGCTGCGCAAACTGCTGCAGCATGAAAAGATTTACGGCTACGTTTTTGAGGGCAAACGCCACGACGCCGGCGACAAGTTGGGATTCCTGAAGGCTACGGTTGAGTATGCGCTGGAGCGTGAAGACCTGGGACCGCTCTTCCGCGAGTATCTGAAGACTCTGAACCTGGATGACCTGGGAGCGCACGGAAAGTAGGCCCGAGAGGGCAAAAGGAGACGATGATGATTCAACTCTTGTTGCGCTGGCTGATCAGTGCCGTGCTGTTGCTGGTGGTCTCACACCTGGTGCCGGGCTTCCGGGTCGCGGACTTCCGCTCGGCCCTGGTGGCGGCCGTGGTCATCGGCCTGGTGAATGCCACTCTCGGCGCGTTCCTCAAGCTGTTGACGCTGCCGCTCAGCATTCTTTCGCTGGGAATTTTTCTGCTGGTCATCAACGCCCTGATGCTGTTGCTGGTGTCGAACGTTGTGAAGGGCTTCCACGTGGATGGCTTTGGGCCGGCCTTCTGGGGAGCGCTGCTGCTGGCCTTGTTGGGCATGCTGACGCGCGCCGTGACCAGCGGACGTTAAAGATCGCGCAGCCGCCGCACCAGGGACTTTAAGTCCTCCGCCTGCTGAAAAAGACGGATGCCGGCCACGCCCGCGGCTCCGGCGGCGGCGCAGGACGCAACATTCGACGCATCCACTCCCCCCAGGGCGAATACCGCAAAACCCCGCCGCGTGCGGGGTTTTTCCTGCGCGGCCTCGGTCCGGGACGGTGTGGCGGGGCGCGCGGCATCGCGCAGGGCGTTCAGTCCGAGCGCGGCGCAGGGCGTGCCGGGCTTCTGGAAGATGGGTGCCAACAGTGCGAAGTCGGCTCCGTAGGCCTGGGCGCGGTGTATCTCTTTCAGCGAATGGCAGGCGACGCTGACGAGGAATCGTCCGCCGCCGAGAGCCGTGGCGGAGGCGCGCGCCTCTGGCGGCGCCACGTCGTGGGCATTCAGGTGGACGCCATGGGCGCCGATGGCCACGGCAATATCCGTGCGGTGATTGATCAGCAACTGCGAGGTGCCCTCAAAGCGGGCGATGCGCAGGGCCTCGGTGGCCAGCTGTTCCAGTTCGTGCGTGCCCAGGTCCTTCTCGCGCAGCTGGATGTAGTCCACGCCGGCCGCGCAGGCTCCCGCGATGGTGCGCAGCAGGCGCTCCTGGCGCTCGGCCTCGCTGCCGGGGAACTGCGTGCGGTCGGTGATGTAGCAGGTCAGCATAGTTGAAAGGACGGGCGGGCCGCCGGAGCAGCCCACTGCATTAGCGCATGTTCATGCCGCCGTTCACATCCAGAACGTGTCCGGTGACGTAGCCGGCCTCATTGCTGGCGAGATAGACGACGGCGTTGGCGATGTCGGCGTCCGTGCCCTGGCGGCCGAGGGGAATCTGCGCGGTGATTGCCTGCTTCTGCTCGTCGGTGAGCACCTCGGTCATGGCCGTGGCGATGTATCCCGGGGCGACGGCGTTGACCGTGATGTTGCGGGAGGCGACCTCGCGGGCGACGGAGAGCGTGAAGCCGATGAGTCCGGCCTTGCTGGCCGAGTAGTTGGCCTGCCCGGCGGCGCCCGTCTGCCCGACGATGCTGGTGATGTTGATGATGCGTCCCCAGCGTTGCTTCATCATCCCGCTAAGGCAGGCCTGGGTGAGCAGGAAGGCGGCGGTCAGGTTCGTGGTCAACACCTCGTCCCAGTCGGCGCGCTTCATGCGCAGCAAAAGGCCGTCGCGCGTGATGCCGGCATTGTTCACCAGGATGTCTATCTTGCCGACTTCGGTGGTGATCTGCTTGACGGCGGCCTTGATGGCCTCTTCGCTGACGACGTCGAGCGGGTAGGCCACGGCCTTGCCACCGGCAGCTTCAATCTCGGCCACAACGGCCTTCAGCTTCTCTTCATTGCGCGCGGCCAGCACCACCGTGGCGCCGGCCTTGGCCAGCGCGATGCCGCAGGCGCGGCCAATTCCCTGGGACGCGCCGGTCACCAGCGCCACATGCCCCTGCAAGGACTCCATCGCTTCACCTCAACAAGCTGTGCGTTAAAAACTTTTGTACGAAAAGCCAAAAAGAAACTAAGCGGATTATAGCCGACCGGCGGCGCGGGCGAGTGCAGGGAAGTGCGAGGAGCGCCTGGGCCTCAGCGGGCCAGGCGCAGGGTCTCCGGAGCCCAGGCCAGCATCTTCAACGTGCGGGAGAAGTGGCAGAGATCGGGGCGGGCGGGCAGCTTGAGGCCCAGTGGCTCACCCATGGTGTTCGCGCGCACCTCGACCGACACCGGCTGCAGGGGCCAGGGCTGGTGATGCACCTCGGTGCGGTAACAGCGTCCGCGATACCAGCTATAGGTGCAATAGCGCTCGTTGAGGAACTCGTCGAGCGATCCGGCGCGGGCGCGGGCGGGCTCGCCCTGCGGCTGGCAGCTCAGGTCGAGCGCCGCCGGGCCGCTCTCCGCCGATGGGCCGTGCAGGCGGCGGGCGCGGTAGTGAATCCACGGATCGGGCGGACGCCTGGTGCCGAGCGTCGCGCCCTTCACCTGGATGGAGGCGTGCCAGTATTGCATGCGGAAGAAGACGCGGGCCAGCCATACGGCGCTCAGGTTGGCCGTATCCACGCTGAGGTAGAAGACGCCAGGGCGGGGTTGGCCGTTGCCATCCGGCAAGGTGACGTAGGTGCGCAGGTGAAGCTGCGGGAAAAACGAGAGCCCGGGCAGCGGAGGCACTCCGCTGGGGCGCACGTGGCTGGCGCAGAAGGTGGAGACGCTGAGCCAGGCCGCACCGTCGTAAAGCTCCAGGGTCAGGGCCTCCGGCACCAGTGCGCGGACGAGCGATGGCTCCAGCGCGTAGTGCATCATCAACTGGTCGTTGCAGCTCTGCGAGAGCAGCCAGTGGCCGTCGGGAGGCAGCCAGGGGCGATGCTCCACGCTGTAGAGCAAGCTGCCCGCGGTGACGAATTGTGTCTCGAAGTCCTGCTCCACCGTGCCCGTCCGTTGAGTGTTAGCCTAGCGCAAATCCAGCGTGTGCGGACTGGAAATTCACCGGATGCGGAAGTGGATTTCGCAAAGGGGCTTTCCCCGGCGAAACGATGTTGGCAACGGGCGCCGCTTTGGGTAACAATCGAGCACATGAATCCGCCAGCCCCCGCCGCCGCTCCCACGCCTGCCGCCGACGCCACTGAGACCCAGGTCTATTGCATCCATGGCGCCGACCCCGAGGTGCAGGCCTACGCCATGGCCAAGTATTCGCGCTCAGCGCTCTCTCTGCGGGAGAGCCTCAGGGAGTTAAACGAGCAGAAGGCGGAGAAGTTTCTCAGCACATTTTATTTTCAGTACGGCCACCGCTCCATTGCCGACCTGGCGCACGTCGCCATGGCCGTGGAGCGGCTGAGCCTGCTGGCGGCAACCTTGGTGGTGGATGAGACGCGCTGGGATGGGCAGGAACGCTCCACCCGCTACCAGGACTTCAACAAGAGCGGCCACTACACGCCGGCCTTCCACCAGGCGGAAGACGCCGCAATCTACGGCCAGACCATCGAGAACCTGTTCGCCGAGTACCGCCGCTTCAGCGGCCTGAACTTTGAGTACCTGGTGAGCCGCACTCCGCGGCCCGCCGCCATGACCGTGGAAGCCTACGAGCGCACCCTGCGCGCGCGTGCCTTTGACATCAGCCGCTACCTGCTGCCGCTGGCCACCAACACCAGCCTGGGGCAAATTGTGAACTCGCGCACCCTGGAGACGCAGGTGAGCCGCCTGCTGGGCAGTGGCTATGCCGAGGTGCGGCGGCTGGCCGAGCAGATGAAGCAGGCGGCACGCGGAGCAGCCTGGGACGTGAACGGCGAGCGCCTCCGCAAACTGGTGGACGCCATCACGGCCAAGGACGCCGCACTGGGCGAGCAGGCTCGCCAGGAGCTTCTGCGCGAGGTCAAGGTCAGCCCTACGCTCGTCAAATACGCCGAGCCCAGCGCCTACGAGCTGGCCACGGCTCCTGAGCTGGCGCTGGCCGCCGAGGAACTGATGCGCGGAAAGCCAATCGCACCAGCGCCTACGGTGGATCTGCTCGACGACGAGCCGCTGGAGGTGGAACTGGCGACGACCCTGCTCTACCAGCACTCGCGCCACAGCTACCGCCAGCTGCGCGAGGCAGTGATGGGTTTGACGGCAAAGCAGCGCGAGGAGATCATCGCCCTGGGGGCCAAGCACCGCGGCCCGCACGACGAGCTGACTCGCGCCTACTGCGCCGGACAGCGCTTCCGCTTCGACATCCTGATGGATATTGGCGCCTTCCGCGACCTGCATCGCCACCGCCGCTGCGTGCAGATTCACCAGGAATACGGCTTTGACCACGGCTTTGACACGCCGCGCGAAATTGAGGATGCCGGCCACGCCGCAGAGTATGCGGCCGCCATGGAAAAGGCCGCCGCGGGTGGACGCAAGCTGGCGGCTTCGCTCGCCGCGCACGGGGAATCTCCGCTGGCGGCCAATTACCTGCTGCCGCTCGCCTATCGCAAGCGCACGCTATTCAAAATGGATTTGGCCGAAGTTGTTTACATCAGCGAGCTGCGCACCAAAGTGGGCGGGCATTGGAGCTACCGCTCGGTGGCCTACCAGATGTACGAGAAGGTGGCCGAGCGCTATCCGGCTTTGGCCAGCTACTTCCGGGTGACGGACATTCATGAGCCGGTGGACCTTCTGCAGCGGTAGGTATAGCTGTAAGCAATTGTTGTTGAAAAAACTGGGCGCATCTTCCCCTTTTGTTCTCCCCTGAACGGCCGGGGCGTGCTATGCTCCATTTGGCCGCTTGTGGCGTGGAATCCACGCCCGGCGCAGTAGCCGTTCCGGGGACGGATGAAGCGGCGAAGTTGCCGCCCCACAATTTGATTTTGCCGCGCCGCCCTCCCCCCAGTGGCAGGCACTCAAGGAGAGCTTCGACATGGCCGAGGACCGGTCCCGCGCAATTGATCTCGCGCTTTCACAGATTGAAAAGCAGTTTGGCAAGGGCTCCATCATGCGCCTGGGCAGCAAGGGTCCCATCGTGCCCATCAGCGTGATTCCCACGGGCAGCATCAGCTTTGACGCGGCGCTGGGAGTGGGCGGCGTGCCGCGTGGCCGCGTGGTGGAGATCTTCGGGCCGGAGAGCTCCGGCAAGACGACCATCACCCTGCAGATCATTGCCGAGGCGCAGAAAGCCGGCGGCATGGCGGCCTTCGTGGACGCCGAGCACGCGCTCGATCCGGCCTACGCCAAGAAGCTCGGCGTGGACGTGGACAACCTTCTGGTCAGCCAGCCGGATTACGGCGAGCAGGCGTTGGAGATCACCGAGGCCCTGGTGCGCTCCGGAGCCATTGACGTGCTGGTGGTGGACTCCGTGGCGGCACTGGTGCCCAAGGCCGAGCTGGAAGGCGAGATGGGCGACAGCCACATGGGTTTGCAGGCACGCCTGATGTCCCAGGCGCTGCGCAAGCTCACCGGCACGGTCAGCAAGTCGCGCACCTGCCTTATCTTCATCAACCAGATTCGCGAGAAGATCGGTGTCATGTTCGGCAATCCGGAGACGACGACCGGTGGCCGCGCACTCAAGTTCTACAGCTCCGTACGCATTGATATCCGCCGCATCGCCGCCATCAAGGAAGGCGACCAGGTGGTGGGCTCGCGCACCAAGGTCAAGATCGTCAAGAACAAGGTGGCCGCACCCTTCCGCGACGCCGAGTTCGACATCATGTACGGAGAGGGCATCAGCAAGGAAGGCGACTTGCTGGACCAGGCCGTGGAGCGCAACCTGGTGGAAAAGAGCGGTGCCTGGTATAGCTTTGAGGGCGAACGCATCGGCCAGGGCCGCGAGAACACCAAGAACTTCCTGAAGGAAAACAAGGACATCACCGGCAGGATTGAAGCTACGGTGCGCAAGGCCCTGGGGCTGGACCAGGCCGCCGCGGAGGCCCCGGCCGACCCGGCGCCGGTTTCACCGAAGGAAGTGGCTGCGGCGAAAGCTGCGTTGCCAAAGAAATAATTCTAAGTAATGAATGCAAAGCAAGGGGCGGAGATCATCTCCGCCCCTTCTCATTTCCGCCGGTAATACTTGGGGAAATCAACCTCGTTGTGATCGCCGACTGACGGCGGCCGCGATGCGCCACACACCTGCTACAAACCCCGACTGCGGGCAAAGGTCGCGCGGGGTCTCCGGCGCCGGTTAAGCTACGGCGGCATGCGGTGGCGGCGGAACCTTTCGCGGAGCCGGATTGGGCCGTGGTTCGTTCTCCGGCACGGACAGAAACTCATCCAGGTGCGTCAGGCGGAGTTGCTCGGCCACCAGGGGCGCGGCGTTCAGGATGCGCACCTGTTTGTGTTTTTCAGCGGCCACACGCAACACGGCGGCCAGGCTGCCCAGCCCGCCGCAATCCACCGTGCGGATGCCGGCCAGATTCATCGTAATGCGGTCGAAGCCCTCCATCAGCAGCAATGCACTGCGGCGGAAGGCCTCTGCTTCCTTGCCTCCCACCAGCTTGCCGTGGCAGGTCATTGTGACTCGCTCGCGTCCCGTGCGAACTTCCAACACCAGGTCCATAACCATCCCTATCGGACGAATTCGTCTTCTTGTTAAACGGTCCAAGCATAGAAAAAGTTCGTTGCCGGGAAGTGAATTGTCCAACAAGACTACGTGAATGGGAAGAATCGGTGTCTCGGATAGCAACCGCCCTGGCGCGCCAGCCGGGATGTTTTCCCGGTTGCTTCGCTCCTGCGGGCGGCTTAAAATTAACCATTCCCCTGATTCAACGCCGCGAGGGCGCCTTTGAAGCCGGTCACCGCCATCTATCCGGGCTCGTTCGACCCGTTGACCAACGGCCATCTGGATCTGATCCAGAGGGGGGCGAAGATCTTTGATGAGCTGGTGGTGGCCATCTTGCGCAACAACGATAAGATGCCGCTGTTCACCGTGGACGAGCGCCTGGAGATGTTGCGCGAAAACTGTTCGCAGTGGCCAAATGTCCGGGTGGAGAGCTTTACCGGCCTGCTGGTGGATTACGCGCACGAGCGCAATGCCCAGGCAGTGCTGCGCGGCATCCGCGCCGTCAGTGATTATGAATACGAGCTGCAGATGGCGTGGATGAACCGCAAGCTCGACAGCAGCCTGGAGACGGTGTTCATGATGCCGGCCGGCGCTTACTCCTATCTTAGCTCGCGCCTGGTGCGTGAGATTGCCTCGCTGGGCGGGCCGCTGACAGGCCTGGTACCAGCCTCGGTGGAGGCCCGTCTGCGGGAACGGCTGGGCGTTACACCGACAGCGGGAAAGTAGCTTTTACCGTCCTGCGAACCTTGTAATACTTTGTCTGGGGCATCAGGAATCATCATCCATTTCCATAACAACTTGAAAGGAATTGCCCGTGTCGTTGAACGCATTTACCGCCCGTATCGGCCGCATTGAGATTTCGGCCACCATGGCCATCAACAATGAAGCCACCACCCTCCGCGCGCAGGGTGTGGACCTGGTGGACTTCGGCGCCGGCGAGCCGCACTTCGCCACGCCCGAACACATCAAGCAGGCCGCCGTTGACGCCCTCGCCAAGAACTTCACCAAGTACACGGCCGTGGCCGGCACAAAGGATCTGCGCGAGGCCGTGGCCGCGCGCCACAAGGCGGACTTCAACTCGAATTACAGCTTCGAGGAGACGATTCTGACCGTGGGCGGCAAGAGCGCTCTGTTCAACACCTTCCAGGTGCTGATTGATCACGGCGACGAGGTCATCATCCCCGTGCCGTACTGGGTCAGCTTCAAGGACCAGGTGGAGTACTGCGGCGGCAAATGCCAGTTCGTCCCCACCAGCGCCACGGATGGCTTTCGCCTGACGGCCGCCATGGTGGAAAAGGCGCTGACGCCGAAGACCAAGATCATCCTGGTGAACTCGCCGAACAACCCCTCGGGCGCCGTGGTGGCCCCGGAGGATTTGGCGGCCATCGTCAAGCTGGCGGCCTCGCGCGGCATCTACGTGCTCAGCGACGAGTGCTACGTTTACCTGGACTACACGGGCCGGCCGTTCTCGCTCGGCTCGCTGACCGAGTACAAGGACAACCTGCTGCTGATGGGATCGCTGTCGAAGACTTACTCGATGACCGGATGGCGTCTGGGTTTTGCGTTGGCGCCCAAGGCGGTTGTCAGCCAGTTGCAGAAGTTGCAGAGCCAGTCCACCTCGAACCCGACCTCGATTGTGCAGAAGGCGGGACTGGCGGCCTTGACCAGTTCGCAGCAGTGCGTGGCCGATATGCGCGCCGAGTACATCGAGCTGCGCAAGCGCATCGTCGAAGGTCTGCGTGCGATTCCGGATGTGAAGTGCACCATGCCGGAGGGCGCGTTCTATGCCTTCCCGGATGTGAGTGCCGTGGCTGCCCGCGCCGGAATTGACACGGCCCAGCTGACCACCCGGCTGCTGCGCGAGGGTCACGTGGTGGGCGTGCCGGGTGAGGCCTTTGGCCTGCCGGGCCACATCCGCTTCAGCTACGCCACCTCCGCCAAGGAGATTGACCGCGGCCTGGAGCGCGTGAAGTCTTTCTTCGCCAAACTGTAAACAGAAGTCTTGCCGGAGAGCCGCTCGCCACCGCGGGCGGCTTTTCTTTTTTGTAATGTGGCCACGGGCTGCGGAAGCCTCCGCGGGGCCGTGCATTTCTTCCGCGCCGTCCATGCGAGCTTTGCTGTAATCTTGTGCAGAGCGTCAACGCCATGCCGGGTCTTTATCCGTTTCTACTAGTGCCGGAGTTTCACGAGCGGGTGTGGGGGACGAAGGATCTTCGCCCCTACTTCACGCGCGTGGTCGAGGGCTCGCCCATTGGCGAGGTCTGGCTGACGGGTGACCAGTGCCGCGTTTCCAGTGGCCCGCTCGCGGGGCGCACCCTGGGTGAACTGGCCGTCGAATTCGGCGCCGACTTCATCGGCACGGCCGCGCCGCAGCCCAATCGCTTTCCCCTGCTCATCAAGTTTCTCTATCCCAAGCAAAAGCTCAGCGTGCAGGTGCATCCCACGGATGAAGCGGCGCGTGCGGCGGGCGAGTCCTGCGGCAAAACCGAGTGTTGGTACGTGGCTCGTGCCCTGCCCGGAGCGCAGGTCGGACTTGGACTGCGCACGGGCATCACGCGGGAGATGTTCCGCATGGCCATTGAGGCTCAACAGGCCGAGCACATGCTGAACTGGATGGATATAAAGGCCGGCGAGATGCTCTACGTGGATGCCGGCACGGTGCATGCCATCGGGGCCAACGCCATTTTCGTGGAGACGCAGCAGAACTCCGACGTCACCTATCGCCTCTACGATTATGGCCGCCCGCGTGAGTTGCATCTGGAGAAGGGTCTGGCCGCCATCCGTGAGAGAACTCACGCTGGCCGGGTGCTGCCGCGCGTGGTGGAAGGTCGCGAGGTGCTGGTGGAGGCTCCGAGTTTTGTGGTGGAAAAGATCGGGCTGAAAGAGCGCTGGGCGTTGCCTGCGAATGAGGCTAGCGCGCAGGTGTTGGTGGCCTTGGAGGGCGGCGCGGTGGTGGAGTGCGAGGGCGCGGCGTCACTGACCCCGCACTCTATGACTATGATGCGCGGCGATGCGGTGATCATTCCCGCCAATTCGCGCGGCGTCAGCCTGCGTCCGCAGTGGGCGGCCGAGTTGTTGCGTATGAGTTTGCCGGCGGTGAAGCCCCCGGAGCCGGAGACCGTGATGCCCGCCTCCGATACAGAACATTCGCATTGATTTGAGAGTTTCGTTTTGACTGCATACCTTCGAGGTGCCCAGGTGGCGAAGTCTGCAAAGATCAATTTTTATCCTGTCATTCTCGCTGGAGGCCGCGGCACGCGCTTCTGGCCGCTGAGCCGCCGCAAGTTCGCCAAGCAACTGCTGCCGCTCAACAGCGAGCAGTCCATGATTCAGGAGACGGTGGAGCGGCTGCTGCCCCTGGCTCCGGCCGATCAGTTCTGGGTCATCACCAACGGCGACCTGCGCCCGGCCATTACGCGCCAGTTGAAGGCGTTGCCCAAGCGGCAGATTGTGGCCGAACCCGTGGGACGCAACACGGCTCCGGCCATCGGACTGGCAGCCTTTCTCCTCTATCGCAAGGATCCGAAGGCCGTGCTCGGACTTTTCCCCGCCGACCAGGTGGTGGCCAAGCAGGCGCACTTCCGCCGCGACCTCAAGCAGGGCATCAAGCTGGCCGCCGCAGGAGACAACATCGTCGTCCTCGGCGTAAAGCCCACGCGCCCGGAGACCGGTTACGGCTACATTGAGACCGGTGCGGCCATTGGCGCGGCGGGCGTGCTGTGCGTGCGCCGCTTTCGCGAGAAGCCAGCCGAAGAGTTGGCGCGAAAGTTTGTAGCCGAAGGAAACTATTACTGGAACAGCGGCATCTTTCTCTGGTCGGCTGAGACCTTGGTAGGCGCCCTGAAGAAAAACCTGCCGGAGACCGCCGCGCTGCTGGAGAAGATCGCCGCCACGTGGGGCTCTGCAAAATTCGAAAGCACTTTGAAGCGCCTTTATCCCAAGTGCCAGGACAAGAGCGTGGATTACGGCATCCTGGAGCCGCGCTCCGCGGCCGGAGAAGATGGCGCGGGAATCTACTGCATCCCCGCCGATTGGGGCTGGAACGATCTGGGCTCGTGGACGGCGCATTTTGAACATCGCCTGGCGCAGGGAGTTCAGAAGGACAACGTGATCAAAGCCGCGTCCAGCTTTACCCATGACGCGCATGGCAACTACCTGCACGCTCCGGGCAAGTTCGTGGCCGCCGTCGGCGTAAGCGGGCTGGTAGTGGTGGAGACCGCAGACGCGCTGCTCATCACCACGCTCGAGCGCGCGCAGGATGTCGGCAAGATCGTCAAGTACCTGGACGCCGAGAAGAACAGAAAGCTTACTTAACTTGGGAAGGAAAGAAATGCCACAGAAGATCAGCTTCGGCACCGACGGCTGGCGCGGCGTCATCGCCGACGACTACACATTTGAGAATGTCCGCCGCGTCGCCCGGGCCATCGCCAACTACGTGCATCAGCATGAGGACCCTTCGCACGGAGTGCTCGTCGCCTACGACACGCGCTTTGGTTCGCGCCGCTTTGCAGAGATTACGGCGGAAGCCATCGCCGCCAGCGGCATCCGCGTGCAGCTTGCCCGGGAGATTACGCCCACGCCCGCGCTCAGCTACATGGTTCGAAAGCTTGGCGCCGCCGGTGGAGTGATGATTACCTCCAGCCACAATCCGTGGAATTGGAATGGCGTGAAGTACAAGGCAGGCTACGGTGGCTCGGCCTCGCCGGCAATCATCAAGAAGATTGAAAGTTTTATTGATGCTCCCGCGATCGAGAAGCCCGGCGGCTCGGTGGTCGAGGCTGATTTCAAGACGGACTACATCGCCGCCGTGAGGGCCTTTGTTGACCTCAAGAAGATTGCCGCGGCCAAACAGAAGTTCTGCGTGGACGTGATGTATGGCGCCGGGCGCGGCATCCTCGATGACATCTTCACCGAGCTGGGCGTGCCGCATTTGGAAATTCACGGCCAGATTGATCCGCTCTTCGGCGGCATCAATCCCGAGCCGATCCTGCCGCACTTGAAGGGTCTGCAGGAGGCCGTGGTGGCCAATCATTGTGATGCCGGCCTGGCCACTGATGGCGATGCCGACCGCATTGGCGCCGTCAGTGAAGATGGTGCGTTGGTGGACGCCCACAAGTGCTACGCCGTGCTATTGGAGTGGCTGCTCAAGCGCAAGCAGTGGCCGGGAGCCATCACGCGTGCGTTTAACACTACGAAGATGCTCGATCGCATCGCCAAGGCCTACGGACGCGAACTGATCGAACACGGAGTGGGCTTCAAGTATGTGGCGGACATCGTGCTCAGCGGCAAGCAGGTGCTCATCGGCGGAGAGGAGTCGGGCGGCATCGGCCTGCCAAGCTTCTTGCCGGAGCGCGATGGCACCCTGAACGCGCTGCTGCTGGCCAACGTCATGGCCGACGAGGGCAAGACCATGGGCCAACTCGTCGAGGAGTTGCAGCAGAAGTACGGCCGCCACTACTACGGCCGCCGCGATTTGCGCCTGACCGAGGAGATCAAGCAGAGTGCACTCACGCGCGCGGCCGCCAAACCTGCCTCGATTGGCGCCTACAGGGTGCTGCGCACCGAGAATCTGGATGGCTTTAAGTTCTTTTTGGATGCACCCGCCAGCAAGGTTCCAGAGCCTAACGCGGCCGAGGCTTGGCTGCTCATCCGCGGCAGCGGCACGGAGCCCCTTTTGCGCGTCTACTGTGAGGCCGGTTCGCAGGCCGTGGTGGAGGCCATTCTCTCCGCTGCACTGGAGTTTGTGCACCAGCGGGGATAAGTCCTATTTTCACGTGGTTTTTCGCCTCGGTCACAGCGGCCGGGGCGCGTCATTTGTTATCCTCAATAGGTGAACCGACTTGTCTTTTCCAACCTGGTGCATCGCCCGCTGCGCACCCTGATTAGCGTCATCGCCATCGCCATGGAGGTGACGCTCATCCTGCTCATCGTGGGGATGTGCCTGAGCATGCTGAACGACAACGCCGAGCGCCAGAAGGGCATCGGCTTTGACGTGATGGTTTCGCCTCCCGGATCGAGCTTTTTCACCGGCATCACCGGCGCGCCGGTCTCCATCAAGGTGGCGGATAAGCTCCGCACCGTGCCGCACGTCACTGCCGTGGCGCCCATCGTCATGCACATCATCACCACCAAGAACCTGGAGGTGATTGACGGCATTGACCTCGATCCCAACTCGCCGAACAACTTCGACAAAATGGGACGGCCTTTCCAGTACATCTCCGGCGGCGGCTTTACGGGGCCCTACGACATGATCGTGGACGACCTGTTTGCCGAGCAGCATAACGCCAAGGTGGGCGATCACTTTACAGTGCTACAGCAGGACTTCCGCATCTGCGGCATCGTGGAGCATGGCAAGGGTGCACGCCGCTACCTGCCCATCACCACCCTGCAAGATATGCTGGGCAGCGAGGGCAAGGCCAGCATGTTCTACGTCAAGGCCGACCAGCCGGAGAATGCCGAGGCCATCGTGCAGGCGGTCAAACAGATTCCCGGCATGGATCAGTACGTGGCGCGCTCGCTGGCGGAATACGCCTCGCTGATGACGGTCGGCAACATTCCGTTTCTGGCCACATTTTTGACATCGTCATCGGCATCGCACTGGTCATCGGCTTCATCGTCATCTTCCAGTCCATGTACACGGCGGTCATGGAGCGCACTCGCGAGATCGGCATTCTCAAGAGCCTGGGCGCCACGCGCTGGTACATCCTGAACGTGGTGCTGCGCGAGGCCTTCCTGCTGGCCGTGGGTGGAGTGCTGCTGGGCATCGTCATCACCGGCCTGGGGGCAGCAATCATCAACCATCGCTATCCGCTGCACAAGATGGTGTGGGATAACCACTGGGCCATCCGCCCGCCGTCCTGGGGCCGGCATTCAGCACGCCGGTCGCGGCGGGCACGCCCAGGTTGGCCAGGCCATCGGCACAACGCCGATCGTTCCGCCGCTCACCGACACCAACGACCCCGCCGGCAGCGAAACTCAGCGTGTGAGCGCCGGTGGTCACGAACACGTTGCCTGCATCGGCGCCTACCAGACCGGCAACGGTCATGGCGGTGCCGTCCACCACCGCGAGCGAGCCGGTGGCCATGAAATTGCTGATCGTGCCGATCTGATTGGCGGTGCCTTCCAGAGGTGTCGTGCCCCCGAGGCCGCCGTTAATGGTCAGCACTCCGGCGATCGCGGTGCCGGCCCAGGCGCCTTCGGTGACAGTCGCCTGACTAATATCGAGCGTTCCGGCCAAGCCGACACTGTCCGGCCCACCAACGTCAAGGTGCCGCTGTCCACGGCGGTAAGACCCAGGCTGGTAAGGCCGGAGATGGTGCCGAATCTGATTTTGGCGCCGGACAAAGTCGCCGCTCCCACCGCGGAGCCGATCAATGTGCCGGTGATGATGGTTTCGGCACCGGTTTCGCTGATCGTTCCGGTGTTCGCGATCAACGTGGTCGAGCTGACGGCACTACCGCCGGTATTGATCGTTCCCGGAAATAGTGATATCCGGCGCCGTCAGCGACACTGGCGCAGCGGCCAGCACATTGGCGATCGTCAGTGGCGAGGCATCAGCGAAGGTGAAGCCTGTGCCGACGGTAAAGCTGCCAAGCGTGGCCACGGTGTTGGTAACGTTGCCAAGCGAGACCGATCCGGTGTTGGCCACTCCCGTCAGAGTGGTCACGTTCAGCAACGCAAAGCCGCCGCCGTCGATGCTGTCATTCGGATCTCCAGATCGAGCGGTCGTGCGACGCCGCCGTGCCCGACACCCAGATCGAACGTGGCCGCCAGGGTCAGGCCATTTGCCGTGGTCGTGCCGTCGGCCTCGCCGATCCGCACCAGGGCCGTGCCGATCCCGGCCAGACTGGCGAGCGTGGCGCCGCTGCCGATGATCAGATTTTCCGGCGTGTCCGGCGCGAACTCGAACGTTGTGCCGGTGATGGTGCCGCCGGCATTGTTGACGAACTGATCGGCCCGCACTGACACCGTCCCGCCGGCCGCCAGTGCGCCACTCGCCGTGAGATTGATTTGCTGCCCGGTACCCGCGGACCGCAGCACGATATCCCCCGCGGCGGCAGCGACCGCTCCGTTCACACTCAGCGACCGGCCATCGTCCACGTTGATGGAGCCACTGGTCGAAGTCAGCGCGAGCAGTGTGCCGATCTGATTGGTTGTCGCTGAGGCTCCGGTCAGCGTCACCGCACCGGTCGCGGCACCGGTCAACGAACCGGCAACAATCGTGCCGGTTTCCGCGATGGCACCGGCGCCGCCGAGCAGATCGACTGTTCCGGCGGCAGTGACCTGGCCGGCGATGCTCAGTCCGATACCGGCCAGCGTCACGCCCGACCCAGCGACCGTCTGGCCAACACTGTCGGTCAACAATCCGCCGCTGTTCAGTGAAACGACACCGGCGGCCGATACCGTGTTGCTGATCGTCAGCGCCACGCCGTCGTTCAGGGCGATCGCTGCCGCGGTCAGCGAACCCAGACTGCCGATCTGGTTGGCCCCCGAGAGGCTGATGCCGGTCACGGCAGACCCGGACAGCGTGCCGGTCGTGATGGCTCCGGTGCCACTGAGCGAACCTGCCGTCGCGATCACCCCAACCGCCCCGGCACCGCTGCCTCCTGTGCCGATCGATCCTGGGCTGTCGATCGTGATGTTGGTGGCAGTCAATTGCACTTCCGCCGCCGACAGCACGCCCGCGACCGACAGCGCGCCTGAGCTGCCAGGGTAAACCCGCCGCTCGCAATAAACGCGCCGATGGAAGCGATGCTGTCGGTCGCTCCGGTGAACGTCACCGAGCCGCCGTTTGCCATACCGGTCAGCGTTGTGACGTTGAGCAGTCAGTTGCCGTTGCCGGAGACGTTGCCATTGGCCTGCAGATCCAGCGGCCGTGCAACGCCGCCATCCCTAGGCCAACATCGAGGCGGCGTTGAGCGAAATGGAATCGCGGTGACGGTGCCGTCGGCCTCGCCGAGCGGCACAAGACTGCTGCCGATCCCGGTCAGATCGACCAGCGGATCGCCGCCCGCGCCAACGTTCAGAGCGCTCGCACTGTCCGGCGCGTATTCGAACACGCCACCGGTCACGGTGCCGGCATTGGAAAACGCGTCGGCCCGGACCGAGACAGTGCCGGTCGAGGATGCCGCGAGGGCGGCGCCCGGTTGAATGGCAATGATCCTCCCGGTGCCCGCGGCCGCAGCACGACATCGCCGGCCGACGCGGCGACGTTGCCGGTCACGTGAACGCCTCACCGCTGTCCAGGGTGAAGCTGCCCGCGGGATTGCAGTCGGATCGAGATTGGCAGATGTTGAACTCGCAGCCGGCGATGCGCCGGACAGGGTCGCCGAACCGCCGGAAGAGCCGGTCAGCACGAAAGCCCCGATCGAACCTCCGCTTTGGCTGATCGTGCCGGCCGCGACCAGGTCGAGCGCATTGGTGGCGGTCACGTTATCGGCCAGGGTCAGGCCGCCGGAGGTGGTGGTTCAGAGCCAACGTACTGGCCACTCCGCTATCGCTCACTGCCCCGTTCACCAACAGCGCCTGGCCATCGGTCAACGCAAAGCCCAGCGACGTGGTAAAGGCGCCAAGCGTGCCGATCAGGTTGGCCTGGTTCAGGCTCGCCGAGGTTGCCGCGGAACCGGTCAGCATGATGGCGCTGATCGATCCGCCGGCCTGACCAATGGTTCCCGCCGATACCAGATCGACAATATTGGCCGCGCCGACGTTGCCGGCCAGGGTCAGGCCCCCGCCGGTGATTGTCAGTGCCACCGAGGTGCTGCTGCCGGTATCGGAGAGCGGCCCACTGACCAGCAGCGCGCTGCTGTCGGTCAACGCGAACCCCGCGGTGGTCGAGAACGCGCCCAGTGTGCCGATCACATTGAATGGCTGCGCCAGGCTGACGGAGCTTGCGGAACCAGTCAGCGTGACGGCTTTGATCGCTCCCGTGGTCTGACTGATCGCTCCGGCGGCGGTCAGATTGAGCGCATGGGTGGCACTGACATTGCCCGCCAACGTCATCCCGCCAGCGTTGGTGGTCAGCGACAGCGTGCTGGCGACGCCCCGTATCGGTGACCGGACCATTGACGGTCAGCGCCTGATTGTTGGT
>CAVRDQ010000102.1:0-5490 GCA_963719655.1 uncultured Acidobacteriota bacterium
CACCGTTCGGGAGAGACCGACGACACCACGATTGCGGACCTCACAGTGGCGCTGGACTCGGGCAGCTCAAGACCGGGTCTGTTTGTCGCGGAAGGGGTTGCAAAATACAATCGACTGCTGGAAATTGAGCAGGAACTCGGTATCAAAGCGAAGTACGCCGGTCACTCCGCGTATGCGAAATCGGATCAGCCGGTTATAGGTAGAAGTGAAGCTGCAGAACAAAGTGATACTTAAGGATCTCTCCGAAACGAAAGCTGCACAGTCAATCGTTTCCGTGTCCCTTGCCGGACAGCAAGGGAGCGGTAGGTTCTTCTGGCGAGACGGACCTGCTGCTCTCTCGTCATTCGAGCATCGCGCGGTGCGGATCTTCTCTTCGGGAGAGCCTTCATGAGCGTAGAACCGACGGAGTCGTTCGATGCCCTCGCTGAACCATGCTCAGCAGCGCAACCTTCATAACGCGTGCAGGCATATGGATGGTCTGCTGAAGGATATCGAAGTCGCTCTGGACACGAGGAAAACAAACTCCGTTTTTCCGAAGTACATTCATGATGTTTGCCCGGAGGAACAGAAAACAATTGAACTGCTTCTTGCCCGTTTCCGGACGCAACTCCTGGCAGTGCTTGCAAACCAGTCAATCGAGGTCCAGCCGCCCAGGATCACGGCGTCCCACGCTATCCATACATCTCTCACCTTTATCGAGATCGCTATCGAGGAACTCAGTCCAAAAGGATGGAGGATACAGGCCCCCTTTTTTCGACTGCCGGGGCATCTGATCTAAAGCAGATCATGGCGGATCTTATGGCGACTGCGCAGGAACTGCACGGTTATGTGTTGAACAACCGTTCACGAGAGCAATTATCTGCCAACTCGGAATTCGATGTTCCAGGAACGGCGCAGTCGGCGACGGGAGAACAAAGCGCTTTGATTAAGTACCGGATCGTCGAATCGGCGGATTTGCCGGAGCAATTGCCCGCTTCGCACTGGGGAGCTATATCGGAAACCGTTTTGGCAGCCGATTCCCATACGGGACATTTGTGATAAACATCTCCGGATCTTTCCTGATCGGCTTCGTCTTGACCATGCTGGCACAAAGATTCGACCTGAGCCCCAACTGGAGATACCTGATTCCGATAGGGTTCATCGGGGCTTATACGACATTCTCAACCTTTGAATATGAAACCTTGCGCACCGTGCAAGACGGACAGATACTGATGGCCTTTGCGAACGTGAGTCTGAGCGTCATTGTTGGCTTCGCTGCGGTGTGGTTGGGAGTAGTGGCAGGACGGGTATTGTGATGAACGCGTCTAGCATTACGTCGGGTAACACCGTCCTCAATGCGCTCGCGAAGGGCGTGTGCCCCATTTGTTCGCTCGTGCGCGCATTCCAGAATGAGCTGATCGAGCATCTGCATCCAGACGATGCCGCGAACGTCTGCAACTATCACGCTTGGGCGATTGCAGCTTCGGCTCCTGCACATTCTGTTGCGGAGGTTTTTCTTGCCATGCTGAGAGGAGTCGGGCGCGAAGAGTCGAGCAAGGGGCACTCTTGCGACGTGTGCTCGACGATTTGTGAGCATGAAGTCACTGGCTGCGGGAGCTGGCTACGGAGATGCGTCGTACCAGGTTTGCTCAATGGTTAGAACAGCACGGAACGCTTTGCCACTTCCACGCAGCGTCTCTTCAGGCTATGGTCCCTGAAGAACATGCGCGGATCGTCACAAAGGTGATGAGGAACAATGAACGGCAACTCGAAGAGCTGCTGGAGTCATTCGCCGCCAAGGCACGACGCGGCGAGCATGCCGGGGGCGGCGTTCTGGGCGAGCCGCCGAGTTTCTTGTAGCACAGCGAGGACTAACGAGATAGGAGGATCTCTTGCTTACGACTGGACCAGCCAAGAAAGTATCGGTCTATGTGATGGAGGGCGAGCAGTATCACGGTACTCCAGTGTACGCGGCCATTCTGGAGTTGCTGTTCTACAGAGGGATTTCTGATGCAACCGTGACCCGTGGCGTCGCCGGCTTCGGCGCTGACCACAAGCTCCACACAACTCGACTGGTCGACCTAGCGGACAGGATGCCTATCAAAGTTGAGTTCATCGAGAGTCCGGAAAAGGTTGAAGCAGTCCTTCCGAAGCTTGCCGACATGGTTGGCAGCGGATTCTTTGAAATTCACGACACAACGATTGTGACGCCCCAGAGCCTCAAGCACGGTCATGCGCCTGAACCGCCAGCGGTCAAGACCGAGGGCAAGGCCAAGATGATGCGGATACTGATTGGCGAACACGATAAATGGAACGGAAAGCCATTGCACGAAGCATTGGTCGAAAGCCTGCGTGCCAATGACATCGCGGGAGTGACGGTCTATCGCGGCATCCTTGGCTACGGGGCGAATCGCCGGATGCACAAGGACAGCGCTCTCAGTTTTTCTCGCGACGCTCCGCTCCTGCTTTCCGTAGTTGACACTGAAGAGAAACTACGAGGGTTCTTCCCCGTCCTCGACCAGATGATGAAGCAGGGTCTGGTGGCAATGTCAGACGTGGAAATCATCAAGTACACGCATGATTCCATTAAGGACGAGCGTCGCAAAGAGGTGCGCAAATGAAGCTCCTGGGTCAGGCAAAGATGCTTCGTATCCACTTCGGCGAGGACGATAAATGGAATGGCCGTCCCTTGTATGAAGCAATCGTTGAGAAGTGCCGTGAGTTGGACATCGCGGGAGCTACGGTCTTCCGGGGGATCGAAGGCTACGGAGCCAGCACCTTGATTCGGCGCCCACATGCCTTTAGATTTTCTGCCGGGGACTCTCCGATTCTCGTACAGGTGATCGACACTGAAGCAAAGGTCCAAACACTTTTACCCTTTTTAGACACTATGGTCTCCGAAGGGCTGATCGCCATGTCGGACGTAGAGGTTATTAAGTACACACATCAGGACGGCGAGAACGTTAAGTGAACAGCGAGGCAGTGGTGCAGATCTTCGACAGGGCGGATGAACTGGAGCTACTGCGAAAACGGCTGGCGACCCGAAAATCTACGCTTATTTATGGGCCGTCTGGCGTGGGCAAAACGCTTCTGCTTCAGCAGGTCGTGCCCGACTTCGACTATGTTCTCTACTGTCCCACTTCTTCGAGTTCACAGGCAGTGTGTCGCTGCCTGGCTGAGTTGCTTGCTGCCAGGCAAGATGCAACGCTACTGCGTATATGCAAAGGACGGCCTGGTGCCCTCGCGGCAAAGTCCTTCGTGTCACTAAAGGGAATTGTGACGGTTGCATTGCGAGCGGAACACTACTTGGTCGTCCTAGATCATTTAAACCGTCCCTCCCCGGCCTTGGGGACACTGATCGGGGAGTTCATGCTTTCCTGCTCCACGCCGGTCGTCGCAGTCGCTCGGTCCGCGCACATGGAGGATGCAGGTTCTGTCTCACCATTGCTTCCAGATCGAAGCGAACGATTGGCCGTCAAGAACTTCGACTCTGAAACGGCAAAGGCATTTGCTCTCGAACTCTGCGAACAGCAGCAGTTGTCAGGAGAGAATCTGAGCAGTGTTCTGGACAGCATGGTCAAATCCAGCGAGGGTAATCCTGGGGCCATCCTGCGCATGATTGTCATGGCGAAGCAATCGAAGTATCGCAACGACGACCACATTAAATGGTCGCCACTCTATATCGACTTTCTTATGGCATGGGCGAGGGAAAACTCACTTTGAGCATGCCCCGCGCCCCCGTGGTTTGCATTCGGAGATTCACGTGTCAGATGAGCCACAATTCGCGTTAACGCAATGTGGTGATGGCGCAAGCAGACTGGTGGAACTCGCAACATTGGCGACCGAGCTTGGCAGCGACCATGTCTCCAACCAGGCAAGCGAACTCGCCGTGCGGCTTGCTGAAGGTCGATTCTTCGTTGCCTGTGTTGGCCAGTTCAAGCGAGGAAAATCCACGCTGATCGGCGCGTTAATCGGCGAGTCGATTCTGCCGACGGGCTTTGTTCCCGTGACCGCCGTGCCTACGGTTATCCGCTATGGCAGCGCCAAGCGCGCGCGGATTCGCTCCAAAGACGGTCGTTGGCTGGAAATTGAATTGCCTGAGCTGGAGCTATATGTCTCCGAGGAGCATAACCCGGAAAACATCAAAGAGGTCGCGGGTGCTGAGGTGTTCGTCCCCAGTCCGCTCCTGGCAACCGGAATGTGCCTTGTGGACACTCCAGGTCTCGGATCGGTCTTTTCCGGAAACACGGCGACCACGCAGGCGTTCATTCCCCACATTGACGCCGCGCTGGTGGTGACGGGCTCCGATCCTCCGCTGGCAGGAGAAGAACTCGCGCTGGTCGAATCCGTCGCCAAACATGTCAGCCATCTCATCATGGTTCTCAACAAAGCAGACAAGGCATCAGAAGGTGAACGGGCCGCGGCTGTCTCCTTCACTCAGCGCCTGCTGCAGAAGCGACTGCAACGTGAATCAGAATTGGTCTTCGAGGTAAGTGCAGTAGAGCAGCTTGAAAAGCGCGGTCCCGAGCGCGACTGGAAAAAGCTGGTTCAGGCTCTCGAACAACTGGTTCATGGTTCTGGGCGCGAACTCATCCAGTCCGCTGGCGAGCGCGGCATCCAACGCTTCAGCGAGGAATTGCTGGCCATCGTCTGTGAAGATCGCGAGGCGCTTCTGCGTCCAATCGAAGAATCCAAGCTGCGGATCGCGAGAATGAAACAGACCATCGCGGAAGCCGAGCGGTCAATGCGGGATCTCGGTTACTTGCTGATGGGTGAGCAACATCGACTATCCGATTTCTTTCGGGACCGCCGCAAAACATTTCTAGCAGAGGTGTTGCCCAAGGCCAGAGAGGAATTTGAGAACTTCATGCGTACTGCTCCTCGTTCTCTCGGCTCTGTGCATCGTCGCTACGTCATGCACCAGGCGCAAAACATTGCACGCCGCTATGTTGTTCCATGGTTGCAGCCTGAGTCGGAGGAAGGAGAAAAGCAGTACCGTGCGGTCGCTAAGCGCTTCACGCAAATGGGCAATGAGTTTCTGACAAAGCTGGTGGAAGCCGGAATCCCTGAACTGGCGCGATTGCTTCACGCTCTCGATCAGGATGCAGGCTTTAGAGTTCGCTCCGAATTCCGCTTTCGAGACTTTATTCACATTGCGCAACCTTCGTCACCGGTGCGCCGCTTTGGGGACATGTGTCTTGGCCTCCTGGGACTGCGCCGCTACATCGACAAGGACGCGCAACGGTTTCTCGATTGGCTGTTTGAGGTCAACAGCTCAAGGGTGCAAAACGATATCCTCAATCGGATTGAGGAAAGCCGCAACCGGCTGGAGGTCGATATCCGCAGGCTGCTCCATGAAGTGAGCCGTATCGCAGAACAGGCTCTAGCTCGTGCCAAGAACGTCCGGGAAGAGGGCGCACCGGCGATTAAAGCCTCTCTGTGCAGACTTGATGGATTGGAACAGGAGATCAGGGAAATCCAGAACTCTCCGCGAGGCAATGCGGGCCTCTC
>CAVRDQ010000103.1:0-10452 GCA_963719655.1 uncultured Acidobacteriota bacterium
TGGAAACTGCCTCCGCCAACAGAGCCGATTGACCTGCTCGCCAAGCAATTTGCTGAAGCGGCGCGCGAAGAGATTCGGGTCGATAAGAAGACAGAGCGGCCCTACAAAGCCAACCATGCGATTACGAAGAGTCTCGGCAATGGGAGGCAACTTACTTTCTGGGTTGATGTGGACGAAGCGCCGCGCCATCAGATGGCCAAGGCGATGACGCTATATCGCGAACAAATGGTTGGTGAAGCCGTGATTGGTACCAACACTGTAGATCATTGGAACAGGATCAACCCGGATCAGATGCCACTCGAGTTCCCGACTGATTTCACGGATGATGTGGCTTGGCGTTTGAATGCGCTTGAAGACGTAACGGTGAGCTAATCGCTTTTCTTCCAGCGGGCTTCGGTCTCAAAGCGCGCACGAGGCGGTTTCATCTATTCCTTCTCCCAGAGCCCGTTTGGATATGGACCGCAAGTGATTGAACTGTGAGCCAGGGGCGCCACCAACTGGAGGAGGCAAACCGAACCTGAGGTTGGCCTACCTTTAATCAGGAGTGGCCAACATATTCGGCACGGAAATGCGTATCGGTGTTCATCCCAAGTGCTGCTCTGACGCTCCTCAAGTCGCAGACATCACCTGTAATGCCGACGTGATGCGCCTGCGCTGAAGCGATACGGATAGCCTGCGTAACAGCGAAGGCTCCTGCGACGGCGCTGACGAACGGCACAGCCACGCTACTCCCGGCCAGCATCGCTGCACCACAGCCCCCGTCACCGCGGACGCGGGCGAGATCCTGATAGGCCGGCAACTGCATCAGTTCTTGCGTAACCTGTACCGGCTGATCCTCAACACCCCGAAAGTGATCAGCAGGATCCTCCGAACAACCGAAAACATTGATGCGGAATTTCTGGTAGTCGTTCACCGTTGCTCCCAGCCCCGCGTCGATGACGTACTCAAAACCTCGGCGGCCAAGCAGACGCCGAGCGAGCATGCCGTCGAGTCCTGCCATTGCAATTCCCGGCTCGGCGTCCGAACGAAAGAGATGTTCATCGAGGCGGCGATCAACGCGCCGGGCCTGATACCCGCGACCGGTCGCCCATTCTTCGGCAACGCGTGTCTTCAGAATGCCGTACCGACCACGCTGCACCAGTATTGATGTTCCCCAGTTCTCCTTTGCAATCTTCTGATCGTCCTGAAAGAAGAGAAGGACGTCTTCGGGCCGCTCGTATGGCAGCAGTGACAATGACCACAAGTATGCCTGTCCCAGATTTCCGAGCCCGATGAGCCAAAGCTCCCTTGGCAAGTAGACCTGACTCGAACAGGGGCCGATTTGGTCTGGGCCGAATTCGCACAGCCCTGGCGCCCACAGAGATAGGCTTTGGGCCGTCTCGCCGGCGCGAAGATCGCCCTGCTCAGCGAGAAATGCCTGTCCGACTGCTAGCGCGCCAGCGGTGACGCCAGCGAGGGCGCAATCGCCCCGGCCGATGCTCACCGGTCTTCTCCCTGGGGCAGTCCCTGCTGTCCAGCCATTCCAAAACGCCTGCACCGACCAGCCGTCACCCGGCTCCATATCTGAACCGATCAATACTCTTCGACTTGTCAACGAGGCATCCGTTGTTTGCGCGCCAAAATACGCGGCCGCCTCAGAGAGTGATTTCGCGGCGATGGGTAGAGGAAACAGTAAGGGCTGACTCAGATGGCCATGAACGGTGACGTTGCCGAAACACCGCGTGCCGGTGGCTGTCGCCGTCAGGAACGCAGCCTGCCCAGCCGGCGTGTTGACCGCATTGGCTCCAACAACGAGAGACAATCTGGACGCCGCCAGCTTGCTCTCTGCTTCGGAAAATGTATGCCGCCCAGAATTCACGAGGGCGGCACGAATGCGAGACGTTTCGGAATCGAGTTCTATCAGGCTGTTGTTCATTGCGGCCACCATCCCACGTAAAACACTCGATCCCCCTGGGGGCTGTGATCCAGCCACTGGCGCGAACTGAGATACTCATAGATCCCTATTCCGCCCGGCATGCGAGCGCGGGCGGCGAAATCCGGGAGGATGATGGCCAAATGCCCGGATTCCGCAATCATCGGATTGTGACGATCACTGCTGCTTTGACCATACCCACACGGATGCACATGCACATCGGCCACAACCGTCATTTTCAACTCGCGGCACTTTTGCCATACAAGCCCGAACCGTCCGCCGTCGAACTCGACAATGCCGTGCTGGAAGCATGTCGGATCAATATCGTCGTAATACAGGAATTGCCGTATCCTCCGAATCCTGCCATCTGTGCTTCCGAGAAGAAAGGCGCCGCTTTCGCGCATCCCCTCAGTGCGCCGCATCAACTCATCGACGCCATTACCCCAGATATGCTGATCGCAGAGCAGCCTAGGCGGCTTGCCGAATGCCGTGCGCAGTAGTGTTCGAAGTAAGAAGGCCATATAAATCCTCAAGGATGAAGGTGAGATCGCGTTTGGCATTCCACGCCAGGTCTGGATACCCTGACGACCAGTTGTTATGCGCGCCCGCCAGGCGATCCCAAGGACGATAAACAGTCTGGTTGCCCCAGGACTTAAAAGCCTCGGTGACACGGTTGGAGCCTTTGGGGCGCTGGTCGACCGCAAGCAGCACGTCCGTCGCGCAGTCCCAAATCCTGACATCCGGTGCGGTTCCAGGAAACCCAGACATTTCGAATCGGAAGGCGTACTCGCTTGGATTGCCATTCGGCTCAACTGCGGCCACCGCTATTACCAGAATTGGAAATACATACGAAACTTCGCGCCAATGACCGCGCTTCACACCGATCCGGAAGCGAGCAGACGCAAGGTCGGCTGTGACCGCCAACTCAGCAGGATGAAGGTCGCTCACAGCGGCGCCCCGTTTGGCACGACGCCGCGGATGAGATCGAAATCCAGCTCGCAATGCGGATGCCGGACGTATCGTCCAATATGAGCGCTCTTTGGAAGCGGCTTGGTCTGACCGTGGAGCGCAAGCTCCATTTCTGGCGCAACAGCCGGGTCGATATTAAAGCCATCGCGACTAACGGCCCAGTCTAAAACGCGCTGAATTCGCGTTGACGGAGCGAAGCGTCTCTCGATCCGACGTTCCTGGTAGAAGACCCCGACTTCGATTTTGCGCGCTCGGTGTACATGATGCACCTTCCCACTCACATCTTCATCAACGACGACAATTGCGAGGTCGATAGGCTCGTCGCAATCCTCGACGAACAGAATCGCCCCTTCGACCGGGAAGCCGCCCTTTACTGCAACTGCCGCAACGATCTCGCTGGCAGCGCTCCCGACAGGAATCCGGATGGCCTCAACTTCCGCAAGACCTTCCCCTTCGACCAAGATTTCTATTTCATCTCGCCCCTGTTCCGTGTTTTGCATCTTCGCTCCTACTCCGACCCTGGCCGGAGACTGTTGCCTTCATGGATGTATGCTGCAAGACGCCGGGTGTCGGACAGGAAAAACAAACTATTGTTTTGTCCGAGCTGTGCTGCAAGGCAGCATAGATAATTGAGTAGGTGGCAAATGGGGTGAATGGGTGGCGCCAGACAAACCGCAGTCGAAATCGGAGGTAGTCGCATCAGTCGAAGAGATTGAACAGGCTATCGCGAAGCTCCAAAAAGCTGATTTTGTGAAGCTTAACGCTTTCGCGCGGAACCGCGCCCAAGCGCTGGGCCTCCGCGGCGTTGTCGAATCTGGAGAGGATCTCGTGCAGGGGGCGGTTCGCGCCCTACTGGAAGAGCGCCGTCACTGGAATCCGAGAAAGGTGGATTTTGTTGGCGTCTTGATGGGCGCAATCAAAAGCACTGCCTCCAATCTCAGGGAAGCAGCGGAAACAAGAGGCTTTGAAATTCCAGCAAGCCAACTTGTTGAGCCTGCAGAAGACGGGAAGGAATCACTCAGCCGGGTCGATCTGCTCACCGATCCTGGGTTGAATCCAGAGCAGGCGGTCATCGCGTCAAATTTACTAGCTGAGGTTCAGGAAGCTTTCAACGACGATCCAGAAGCGTTCGTTGTAATGGATGGTTGGTCGGATCGTATGTCTGGCACAGAGATCATCGACGCGCTTGGTATCGACAGAAAAGCATACGAAACCATTGTCCGGCGAATTCGCCGACAGATTGCTGCACGTTGGCCGAAGGGAATTCACAATGTCCGTTAAGAAACAATGGACGGTTGAGCAGGCGGAGCACGTTCTTGGCCAAATCGCCGATTCGATCGAAGCGGCGTCTCCTGGAGAAATCGAGGAAGATGTGTTGTCCTCAGGAGAAGACGCGGAGGCGCTCGCTGCACAAACAAAAGCGGCACTTTTGGCTGGGGTCAAGGAATTTCAACAGAAGAAACTCCATCATGCCAGGCAACGATACAAAGAGAGTTCGCAGAGGATTGAGAGCCGCAAGCGCAGAATAGCTCCGAGCGTCGAGGCACGGAGATCACAGTTTTTCGATCTGCTCAAAGCCAACCCAAGCATTCAGTCTGCTTTGACGATGCAGCATCGGGATCTGAGTTCTTTGACAGATGGAGATATTGAGAGTGCTCTTGAAGAACTTGATGCGTTGGGCGCGATAGAGGACCTCGGAGAAAAGAACAATGAGTCCGAATCCTGATTGGTATCGATCACCGTCACAGGTGCTGCTAGACCTCGGCATTCAGGAGCCTGAAGATATTGACATCGAGGCCATAGCAGAAGATTGCGGCGCGACAATTCGCTATCAGCCGCTCTCAGGTTGCGCAGCCCGGATCATGGGTTATAAAAACCGAGCGATCATCACGATCGAGGAACATTGCTCTCGTCCACGGCAGCGATTTTCGGCTGGTCATGAGCTTGGGCACTGGATGCGGGAACGTGGGCAAATCTCATTTCAGTGTGAAGACAAGAGTTTTGTAAAGGAGTGGTCAGAGGAGAATCCTGAATGGCGAGCTAACCGCTTTGCGAGTGACTTGTTATTGCCGGGAAAGATGTTCCGTAAGTTCACTCATCGAAACCCTGTAACCTTTGAGATCGTTGAGGAACTTGGCGCAATCTTCTGCACGAGCCTGACAGCTACCGCTATTCGCTTGGTCGAATATGGAGAACTCCCCGCCATGCTTATCTGCAACGGTCCGCAGAAACGTGAATGGTTCGTGCCGAGTAGTGGCGTGAAAGATAAGCTCTGGCCAGAACTGCGTCCTGGAACCGGCAGCATAGCTCACGCATTGTTGAATGGACAAGGGAAGTCCTTCCCGCCCAAACATGTGGGCGCTGACGAGTGGCTCAACCATCGGAACGCACGAAACTACTGGGTGCATGAAGACTCAAGACTCTTGGCGGGCGGAATCGTTTTGACGTTATTGTGGTGGAAGGATGAGACACAGCTCATCGACCTAGAAAATGAAATTGAAGAGCGAGCGTCATGGCGAAGTGATTATCGGCGTGAGTAGACCGGTCAATTCTTGCGCTGCCAAGCCTTTGCTCGTGCCGGATAGAAGAAGAAATAGCGAAACTCTACATAAGGCCCCCGTCAAGCTGCCCAGGTCGCGAACCCGAATGTACGGTATGCTCCAGAACTGCGATACGTCCGATAGTACCCTCAAGCTGCTTCTGTAAATATGCGGGGCGATTTGCATTCTATTCCGCTTTGTGGTATAGGTACAGAATAAGGACTGCGACGCGAGCAAATGCTCTTCTACCTTCAGATTCTCTGAAAGGGCGGCTACGCAGAGGAGACCAGAGCGCCTGGAATCTTCTGTACGTCTTGGGAAAAGCAAGAAGTTCGCTGCCGCCTTCGGCGACGCCGGGTTCATTCGGTAAGCGGAAGGAGGATGCGCCAGGGTCACACTACATGTGCCCTTAGCACCTCGGTTATGACGACCACAGTCGCGACCGAGGCACCCGCTTCTAACGGGTCGTAGATGCCTCAGTTGCATTTACCGAATGCTAAGGAGCATCAAATGACCATCTACTCTGAAGAATCTGTCCTCCCTCGCCCAGTCGAGCCCTTACCTGAGTACGCTAATGCACGGTCCCGCCAAGCTCTCGTTGAACGGCTGATAGCTGCTTTCAAATTGTCGCCTGAATCCGCTTCTGCGATTGCCAATGCTTCGGTAGATCCGTCAGCAGTTCGGAAAGCCATTGGCGATCCTGAAGATCCGGAAGTGGAAGAGATTGCAGTACCTGGCGGTACTCTGCTTGGGATTCGCACATCCGTTTGGGCACGCAAAGTTTTGCCCGATCCAAGGAATCCCAGAATTCTTCCCTCTCGGCGCCATCCATTCGCTACCGATCCCGGCAGTGGCGGCGAAGACTCCAAATTCCGTCCCATTCCCGAACCGAAATCTCGCAACACGGAGCGTCCCGAGGAGGCCGAGCTCAGTGTAGATATTGAGAGCAGACACCACTTGACATGGGCTTCGCAACAAGCCGCACAGTACATCCTTGCGGAGAACGACTGGCGAGCCTCCATTGCTTCTCAGGGAGTGATGGAAGCGGTATGGTTGGTGGCAACCACCTATGAGCACCGTGATCAGTCAGCCACGGCAACTACATTGACCACTGTTGAGGGATCGTCCAGGCTCACTGCTGTCCACGATTTGCTCGGCGTCAGATCTGCGGACGTTCCGTATGACGATCAAGAGGGTAGGCTGCGCGCGCTATTGAAGAAGCTAAACGAACGCCTCGTGGCTGGCCCAACAGGGGACGAGCAAACTGCACTTCGATGCGAGAGAATACCGGCGCTTATCATTGTCGGTTTCCGCAGACATCAGTCTGGGAATACTGGCTTCCCCACTGCGGTGAAGTCAATGGTAGCTCTCCGCCATGTTGATCCGCCGAAGCCATGGGGTGAAGGGCCTGAAAACGAGTCCCTTGCCGATGAGGTGCTCGACGAGCTGTACCGGCAGAATCTCATCGACGCGACCAAGCGAGACTATTTCGCTGGATCATGCACCCGTGCCGAAGCCAAAGCTGCTCACTTGTCCGATGACCCAGCAATTCGCGCAGCGGAAATCGCGAACTTGTTCATAAGCAGAGATGATCGAGTTGGGTACGCGATCCGAATGGCCGTCACAAGCCAGTCCACGCGCAAGAGGATCACGCCAAAGTTGTCAAATGATCTCGCGACTGCGCTCATCCTGAGGGCGCATGTCGACGATCCTGCGAAAACGGACCAGATTCGACGGTACATGCGTCATGCATTTGGGAAAGCCGCACACCGAGATACGTGGGATTGCACCGCCCGAGCGACAGAACAACTGCTTGCAGAAGCCCTACGGGAGGTTAGAGAAGCGATTGGATGCGAGTCAGCCCCAGCGCCCGGGCCTGCATCACTGGAACTGGCTGTCCGAGCGGCGTATCCACTGGTTGTTTCTGGCCGTCTGAATGCGGACAGGGGCTCGAACAATAACGAACAGCCGGACCGCAGAACGCCGGGAGAGGTTCTCGATGCGATGCGCCAGACCACCCAAGGAGTTTTCCAGCTAGCCCAGGCCCTCAAAGACTATGCCGCGAGTCAGCCCATCCGTGCCGTCGATGAGGACGGGCAGCCTAAGAGACTTTCTGACAACTCCGGCGACCAAGTAGTGAGTGACATTTACCTGAGGGGTGAATTCCCGCCGCATGGGAAGGCACGCGCACAACGGCCAGGCGATACGCCATTAGATCACTACCGAAATCGCTTGGGAGATTTCAGTCGCGCTGTCGAGCGGCTCAAGCAAGCCTTCTCTGCTGTTACTGAGGTTCTTGGGGACGATGGCAGGCCTTTGGCTGAGACCTACGGGGTTGACCGCAGGGAATGCGATGCCTGGCGCGAAGAAATGAGCCAGATCGATGAAGAACTGATCGTCTGGGGTCGAACATTCAAGCGGGTAAATGGGCTGAGGTCTGGCCCTGCTGAACGGGGCTTTGCGCCGAACGATGATGGGTTCGTCGAGGAGATTGATGTCTACTCTGAAGCAAATCCAGAAGAAGACGAGGTGAACGCTGGATGATCTAGTCCCTGTACGGTTAAGCGCCCGGTAGCTCTCCGGGCGCTTGGCCGGGGCTCAACGCAGGAGTTCGATCATATCCAACCGAAAGGACCCACTATGGAAATCAAAATCTCCGCCAAGGCATTCGCAGAATTCGTATTGGGCAGTCCCAGCAAAAAGGCAGCGACGGTTAGGTACCTTCTGAAGCCTCAATCGACCGAGGCCCAAATCGTCATGAGGTACTATTCTCGCGCTGTGCAGATTATCAGAAGCTACCACGACGCAGAGAATGACTTCGCGTTTTTACGCGCAGAGATCCGGGGCCTTGAGAAGAAAGCTGAAACAGCAGAATCAAATCAGGCCAGGACGAAGCTGCTGAACAATTTGCGTGCGATCGAGACATATATGGAGATCTACGGCCAACGGGAATGGAAGATCGTCTCTTGCCCGCGGATTTACCACTCGTCGAGTTCCGTACGGATTTCAGCGACCCCGGATTTGGCTATTCTGGAGGGAAAGAGGCTCCGTCTTGTTAAATTGGGCGTTCGAAAGCAATTAGAGGACCCCGAGGTAATCCGGCTCATGTTGCGCGTGATGTACCAAGCCGCCTCTGCAAAGATGGAGATCAGTCCGCAAGATGTCTTGTTTTTCGATGTCTCGAAACGGGAGACACTGCGCGGGAGCAGGGGCGATACCGCTTTAACACAAACGATTGAGATGGGCTGCGAGAGACTACAGCAGATGGTGCATTCATGGGCAGCCTGACTCCCCGCTGAGCTGCGGAGAATCTCAACTGTCGCCCAACGAGCGTTTCCAGGACCGGCCGCCTAGATCACGCATTGACGGCGATTTCACGTCAAGTAACAGAGAAAGATTGGGTAATCAGGAATATCGTTGGAGGATGCTGTAGGTTCGACATGGCAGACTGGAATTCAACTCTGCCATACCGTACCGAACGGATATACACCCGGTCAAGGCCTCACCCACCCGAGGCTTAGGCAGGTCACGCTCTATCCACCAAGGTGTGGTGAAACTCCACGGAATGCTTTAGAAACGGCAGCGTTGTTGGTATCTTTCCAGTGAGGAGGAAATTATGTCGACTTTTAACCCAGGCGAGAAAGCACCCGACTCGGGTGAACTCATCGAAGTTGGACCTCGTGGTGGCAAAGTTGAAGACGGTCGTCGCGTGGTGATCGAGAGAGGCGAGAGAATCCCGCCCACTTCGGAAGCCGGCAACCAGTTCAAGTACGTGCGCGGATCAAAAACAACTCACTAAAGCCTGTTCAAAATACTGGGGCGGATGACGTTGCGGTCTAAAATCCGGCCAGGAGAGGCATTGGGCGAGCGCTGTGCCACTGGTCGGCTCTTCGCCAGCCGTTGACCACAGCCCTGAGAAGAGGGTCTCGTCGCCGTATTGCGTTCAGCGTGGATTCCGAGGAACGCTCAATCACGCAGGGACCATTCGGTGTTTTCCCAATCTGGTTGAATAGCGTATGGGCGGATTTCAACCCCACATTGACCCCACAATACGGATTCCTCACCGTTCCAATCAGTGCCTTAGGCTGCCAGCCGTTCCGCGTAAGTCGTTGATATTACGTTGTTAAATGTTCTCTTAACCGACAGGTTGTAGGTTCGATTCCTACCGCGTCCACCAGCCTTCGCCCTCTTTCAGTGGGCTACGGCTCGGCGTGCCATCCCATTCCGCATTGCAAGCTAGACTGTTTAGAACGAGGCGAAGGCTGTCGCGCAGGAGCCTTGGCGGAGGCGGGCTCATCCAGCATTGCATGAAGCAGACCATTGCATGGAGCAGATGCTCGCTCATCACTCGCTCCGGCCTTTCCACCTGACATTGAAAATTTGAAATTCTACGGCCGCGGTCGCGGGCACAGTTCTGCGTAGAACATGAATAAGCAGGAACTGGCGACGAAAAAAATCCAGGCAAAGTGCTGAGGGGATTGAGGGAGGAATGGTGCGCCCGGAGAGATTCGAACTCCCGACCTAACGCTCCGGAGGCGTTCGCTCTATCCAGCTGAGCTACGGGCGCGCTTTATCAGGATACCGCAAGTCGTGGATTCAGAGGTTTTGGGGTGGTCGGCCAGTTTGAAAGCAACCATCCCTCGGGGGCTGAACAGGCTGCGGGAAAACTCTGAAGGTCATGCGGAGATCGCGAAGTGCATCCCGCAGGGGCTAAAGCCCACGTTAGTTCTGCAGCACATGCGGCACGCAACCCACCCACCGGGTGAGTTCCCCGGTCGTACCCTGACACTTTTTGCGGGCCTTGAGAAGTTCCTCTGCAGTCTGCTAATGCTTAACGGTCAGCCGAGCTGGGTTGCAAAGCGGGGGCGTAGTAGCCTTTGCGGGCGATGATCTGGAGATTGCGACCATCTTTTTCAGCTGCGAGGTCGATGCTGCGGTAGCGGCCGTCGCGCTGAAAAGAGGCAGGCTTGTACGACACGAGATAGCGGCCGCGAATGACCTGCTGTAGATCGGCGAGGCTCGAGTCGAGAT
>CAVRDQ010000104.1:0-99715 GCA_963719655.1 uncultured Acidobacteriota bacterium
TAGGCAAGGAAGAACTCTTTGGTGATCTCGACGTACTTGTCGGCCGGGATGTGGCTCTTGATGCTGCCGTGGGCCAGTCCGCCGTCCTGCGCCAGTGCCAGGTTGCCGTCCGTGGTGTAGGCGGCCAGCTTCTTGGCGCTGTCGGCCACCAGGTTGCGAGCCATCGTGCCGCTCAGCAGGTTGCGGAAGTTCGTCTTCGCGTCCGGCGCCTGCACGGTCATCAGCCAGCTGTTGCCGTAAGGGTCGGCGGTCAGGGTCTCGGGGTGGCGGGCGACTTCGTCGTTCACGTCGCTGACCGTGCCTTCGATCGGGCTGACCATCTCGATAAGCTCACCGTTGACGCGGAAGCTCCACACCTTCTGGCCCTGGCGAACCCACTGTCCGCGCTGCGGCAGGTTGACTTCCTCGGCCTCGCCGATGAGCTTGGCGGCGAAGTCGTCGATGCCGGCGCGAACCAGGTTCGGGCTCTCACCCAACGCCCAGGCGTGACCCTGATGGAAGCGCAGGTGCTCGGGGATGGCGAAGCCGGCGACGACCGGAGCGGCCTTGTAAGCACCAGCCTCGGCGGCCGGAGCGGTCTGCAACACGTACTCAGGAGCGGGCTTGTTGGTGAAGCGTTCCACGACCAGGAAGCTAACGAAGAGTGCGAGAACCAGGATAACTGTCATTGTCGAATCCTCCGCCCCGTTGGGGCCTTTTATGAAGTTTCCGCGGATCCTGGGCTCTTCCTTGCCTGGCCCGCGTACGCACTTACATAAAGCACTCGACTGGCCAAACGAAGAAAGCACCTGCAAGCTGCACAAAGCATGAGTGTTAGCCGATTCACGCGAGATGCTGCATAAAATCGCCACACGGGTATCTGTTGCACAACACAACAGCGAAAAACGGCGCAGCGGCGACAGACGGCACCATCGACCACACAGAATCAATGACTTACGCCTGCGTTGCGAACGTATGCATAGAAACGCAACGACGTTGCAGTTCACAACACAGCCGGAGGGATTTCCACAGGGATAGGAGAAGGGTGGCGAAATAAACGGGATCGGAAGGGTGGTAGAGCTGGAGCAGGGTGGGCTACACGGTCCCCTCCCCAAAAGAAGTGTGGAAGGATGGGGCACCAGATTCTTCTAATTTGATAAACGTGAGGCACCCGCCAAAGGCAACTACCCCACCCTAGCAACTACGGCTAGGATGGGCCACCCTCAAGGTTGCTTCCGTTTGGGGGGATTGGCTGGACCAAGCGCCCACCCTATCTCAAAAAGCCGTGACGAGGGTGGGGCATCCCCGGTGAGTTGAATTGGAAAGGATGGTCTAGCCCCCTAGCCTGCAAAATGTGCTGTTAGCATGATTCCCACACAATCCCTTTTTTCTGAACAATCAGTATCAGGAGGCCGGATGGACGAGCGTGAAGCGCTGGAAGCGGAGATCAAGAAGCTGCAGATGAAGGCCGTGCAGGCGAAACTCGACCTGCACGATCTGAGCGAAGAGCTGCCTGTGAACTGGGAGCAGATACCTGCGGTGGCCGAACGCGTTTACCAACTGTATAAAGAATTGGCTACAAAGCGCGCCGCACTGAAGACGGTGGGAGAGTAAGCGCAACTACGGTTTGATTCCTAAAATTGCTTCAGTTTTTCCGCCACGATCTGTTCGGCGCGGGCGATGACCTCGTCAATGTTCAGGGCGCTGCTGTCTATGTGAATGGCATCCTCGGCGGGGCGCAGGGGAGCGGCGGTGCGGGTGGTGTCGCGGTGGTCGCGCTCGCGCAGGTCCTGGCGGAGTTTTTCGGCCCGGGCAGGATCGTCCTGCGCGTTGGCCTGGGTGACGCGGCGCCCTTCGCGGACCGTGGGGTCGGCGTCGAGAAAGATTTTGACCTCGGCCGTGGGGAATACGACGGTGCCGATGTCGCGGCCTTCCATGATGACTCCGCCTTGCTGGCCGAGGGCGCGCTGGCGCTCCACCATCCACGCGCGCACGGGCGGGTGCTGGCTGACGCGGCTGGCGGCGTCGGTGACGTCGCGCTCGCGAATGCGCTGGCTGACGTCACGGCCATCGAGCAGGACGCGGTTGCCGGACTCGGTGGGCTCTAGCGTAATGGTCGTGGTAGCGGCCAGGGTCATCAGGGCCAAAGGGTCCTCGGGCGAGACTTTGTGCTCAATGGCCTTGAGGGCCAGCGCGCGATACATGGCGCCGCTTTCCAGGTTTACGTAGCCGAGGTGGCGGGCCAGGTGATTGGCGATGGTGCTTTTTCCGGCGCCGGCGGGGCCGTCAATGGCGATGACGATCTTGCGCGGGGCGCTCATTCGGACTTGGGAGTATCGGAGTCAACAGGCAGGGCGGTGGAATCCGATACGGACTGGGTTGCTTCCTTCGCGGCCGGCCTTGCAGCGGACTTGGCAGCCGTTGGGCGAAGGCCTCGCGGACGGCGGGCGATGGGCTGGCCGGGGCGTACGAGTTTGCGCGGCGCGGCCTGCGTGGGTCGCGGCGGCGGAACCTGCAGCATCGTCTTGCTGCCGATGTGGGTGAACTGGAACTCGCGGGCGGCGAGCAGGGCGTTGATGGCTTCGCGCACGCGTCCGCGGCCGATGAAGTTGCTGAAGAACTCCTCGACCTCGGTCTGTTCGGCGGCCACCACGCACTCCAGGTACTTGCTGACCAGCGCGGTAAGGGCTTCGGCGATGGAGAGGTTCATCCCCTCGTGCACTTCATCAGGACACCAGCGCAGCATCACATCCCAGAAGGCACCCTGGTCGGCGCGGTAGTCCAC
This sequence comes from uncultured Acidobacteriota bacterium, assembly GCA_963719655.1. Lineage (GTDB taxonomy): Bacteria > Acidobacteriota > Terriglobia > Terriglobales > Acidobacteriaceae > TOLSYN. The sequence goes on from CAVRDQ010000104.1 coordinate 2,765, forward strand.
GCGGGTGATGCGCAGCTTGAGCGAGAGCTCGACGAGGGCGCGGTCAATAGCCGCCTCGCTGAGGCTGCCGCCAAGCAGCTCGGCCATACGGCTCTTGGTGATGGGGCCATCCTTTTGGATGACCTGGAAGACGTGGGCGGCGAGCGGAGAGTACTCCGAGCGCGGACCGGTTTTGATGGGCGCGCGGGGATTGCGGTCTCCGACGAGGCCGTAGAAGTAGGGGAAGACCGAGGCGGAGACCAGCAAATCGGTTTCACCGAAGAGTGGCGCCTCAAAGGCGTGCTTCTGGCGAAGGGTGCGCACCATGATCTCGGTGGCATCCTTGGCGCGGGGGTCAGCGAAGGCATGCTGCCAGGTGGGAAGGTTCTCCTGACTACCGGCCCATGCGCCGATAAACGTGGGCGCCAGCACCGGCGGGCGCAGGGGGTACATGAGGCAGAAGCCTACACTCTCAATAAATTCGCGGGCATCGTCCCCGGTCCGGATGGGCTGGCCATCGGTGTGCCATTTGGCGTTGCGACGCTCCTGAAGCTCCTGCTCTGTCATTGCCACCTACTACTGAAATTTGCCGGGACGCTGCCGGGCGCAAGGGCGCACGACGGTCAGATCCGCTTAAAGGCCTTTTGTATGTCTTTAACAGAATACCGCAGTACGACCGGCCTGCCATGGGGACAGGTCATGGGATGGGTCGTTTTGGCCAATTCGGCCAATAACCACTCCATTTTGGCCTGGTCGAGGGGCATATTCACCTTGATGGCGGCGTGGCAGGCGATACTGGCTGCAATGCGGGCGCGAATCTTCTCCAGATTAATGGCCTGCTGCTCGCGCTCGAACTGTTCCAGAAGCTCGTGGAGCATCTGGGCGACCTCCTCGGCGCGGATTCCGGCCGGAGAGCTCTGAATGGACAGGGTGCGGACGCCGAAGGGCTCGGCCTCAAAGCCGTTGCGCGTGAGTTCTTCGGCGATCTCGGTGAAGATGGCGAGCTGAGCGGGCTTCAGATCAATCAGGATGGGCATCAGAAGGCGCTGGCCTTCCACCTTGTGCTGGCTGCGCTCGGCAAGAATCTTCTCAAACAAGACGCGCTCGTGGGCAACGTGCTGATCAATGATCCACAGCCCCTGCGGGTTGACGGCCAGGATGAAGCTCTCGCGAATCTGGCCGAGGGGCTTGAGGGTGGAGAGCATGGAGAGGTCCATTGCCTCATCGCCATCCTCGAGCGGCAGGGCGCAGGAGCCGGCTTCGGGGATGGCCTCCGGCGGTGGAACGAATCCTTGCTGTGGCAGGCGGGCTGCGCCCAGTGCAGCATTGCCTTCCACATCAAAGGCGTCGGCAAAGGGCAGAGACTCATTACGCGGCGGCAGGGGCTGGCCGTGGAGGGCGAAGGCGTCAGCTGAGCCGTTCGCATCGGCGGCCTCGCCAGCGTTCGCACCCAGGGCGGCAAAGGCATCGGCCGTTGAATCTGCCAGTTCGGCAGAGCCGGGCAAGGCCGGCGTGAGACCTGGGCGTGCGCTGGGCGCGGCGGCAATCTCACCGGCAAAGGATGGTGCGGGACGGGCAGCCATCAGCGCGGCGCGTAGAGAGTCGCGGACGAAGTCATGCACAAAGCTCTGCTGGCGGAAGCGGACCTCGGTCTTGGAAGGATGGACGTTGACGTCCACCTCGTTGGAGGGCATCTCAAAAAACAGCAGCACCACCGGGTAGAGCGTGGGCGGCAGGATGTTGCGATAGGCCTCCAGGATGGCGTGCACGATGACTTTGTCCCGTATGAGGCGGCCGTTGACGAAGATGAAGATGGAGTTGCGGTTGAGCTTCTGCACCTCCGGCTTGCTGACAAAGCCGTGCAGGCGGAGGTCGCCGGGCGTGGGCGGCTGGTAGTCGGCGTCACGGCGCCAGGGTGGAGGCTCGGGCAGTCCGGCGCGGTCGAGCGGAAGCTGGGCGGCCACGGGTAGAAGCTCGTCTAGCGTCTCGCGGCCAAAGACCTGGTAGATGCGCTCGGAGTGGGTGGCCACGGGCGGCGCGACGAGGATGGCGTTGGTAGATGAGTGCAGCTCCCAATGCATCTCCGGGTGTGCCAGCGCGTAGTGCGTCACCAGGCTGGCGATGTGCGAGAGCTCGGTGGATTCCGCCTTGAGAAACTTGCGGCGCGCCGGAGTATTGAAGAACAGGTCGCGAATGGCGATGGAGGTTCCCGCGGGCAGTCCAGCCTCTTCGACGGTAAGGATGCGTCCGCCGGCGATCTCGACGACCGTGCCGCTGGCCTCGTTGGCATCGCGCGTCTCCAGGCGGACGCGGGCGACGGCGGCGATACTGGGCAAGGCCTCTCCGCGGAAGCCGAGGGTGGAGATGGTCAGCAGGTCGTCGTCATTCTTGAGCTTGCTGGTGGCGTGGCGCTCAAAGGCCAGCAGGGCGTCGTCGCGCACCATGCCGCAGCCATCGTCGGTGACCTGGATGAGCTTGCGTCCACCGGCCTCGACGTCCACGCGAACCCGGGTGGCATGGGCGTCGAGCGAGTTTTCGAGCAGCTCCTTGACCACCGAGGCAGGCCGCTCCACCACCTCTCCGGCGGCGATCTTGTTGGCGACGTGTTCGCTGAGAACGTGGATGCGGCCCATGTGTATGGCGCGTCCCGGGCGGCTTTGGCGGCCAGCGGCGGGAGTGGCGCAAGCATCAGGCTATCACGCGGCGCGGGTGGCCGGGGCAGGGCCGTAGATGACGGAATTTCCTCTGCTGACAGCCTGCGAAAATCATGCTGTAATCATGGCGATCCTCATTTGCGAATCCCATTGGGCTCCCCCGAAAGCCTATCCCCACTGGACGGATGTGTTGTGGAGTGCGTAGTTCACAGGCGCGACCAGCGCCCGGAGGCTCGCCGTGCCCAGCCGTTGCCGCTCTGTCCTGCTATTTCTTTGTCTTCTTGCCGTCCTTAGCTCGCCCCTGTGGGCGCAGACCAGCCTGAGCGGCGCCTTGGGCGGCAGCGTCCAGGATGCGCATGGCGCAGCCGTGGTGGGCGCACACATTGCCGCCGTCAATCAGGAGACGGGCGAGCGCTTGGAGGCGCAGTCCGGGGCGGATGGGAGTTACCGCTTTCTGGACCTGAAGCCCGGCGTCTATCGCCTGCGGGTCACGGCCGCGGGATTTGCCGACTGGCTGCTGGAGCGGGCAACGGTGGAGGTGGGACGCCGCACCGAGATTGCGGTAACTCTCAACGTGGCCGGCCACAAGGAGACGGTGGAAGTGCGCGAGGAGGCTCCGGCGGTGAACACCGCGACGCCGGAATTTTCCAGCAACCTGACCACGGCGACGCTCGACAATTTGCCCATCAACGGGCGGAGGTGGTCGAACTTTGCCCTGCTGACGCCGGGCGCGAACCTGGACGGCAACTTCGGGCTGATCAGCTTCCGCGGCATCAGCGGCCTGCTGAACAACAGCATGGTGGACGGCGCGGACAACAACCAGGCCTTCTACAGCGAGGAGCGCGGACGCACCCGCATCAGCTACGTCATCAGCCAGGCCTCGGTGCGTGAGTTCCAGGTAAACACCGCGAACTTTGGCGCCGAGTACGGACGCTCGGCCGGAGCGGTGGTCAACGCCGTGACGCGCAGCGGTGGAGAGCACTTCCACGGCCACCTGTTTTATTACGACCGCGACAATGCGCTGGGCGCGACCAACGCCTTCACCGTGGTTCCGGTGCAGGTGAACGGCGCGTGGACCACCGAACACGTGAAGCCGCTCGACCGCCGCCAGCAGTTTGGCGGAGCCGTGGGCGGGCCGATTGTGACCAGTGCGATTCCGAAGGACAAGCTCTTCTACTACGCTTCGGCCGACGTGCAGCGCAGGGATTATCCCGGCATTGGCGCGGCGGGCGATCCCTCGCGGCTCTTTGCTCCGCCGTGCGTCACCCGAGCCCACTACAACGGCATGAGCGTGGCCAACCGCGCGCTGGTCGAGGTGTGCACCTATGACGAGCTGTACACGCTGACGCGCAACGTGATGCCCCTGTACAGCTCGGACGCGCAGGCGATTGCGGCGTTTAACACGGGCATTCAATACTTGAATTCGCTATTGGGCGAGGTGCCGCGCAGGGCCGATCACCAGATCTACTTTGCCAAGCTGGATTACCGGCTGCGAAAAAATCAGTTACTGAGCGTGAGTTACAACCACGTGAGCTGGGGTTCCCCGGCCGGCGTGCAGACTGAACCGGTGGTGCAGCGCGGTGTGGCCAGCTTTGGCTACAGCGGCGTGCAGGTGGACATGCTGACCGCGCGGCTGACCAGCATCTTGAACAGCCACCTGACCAGCCAGTTGCGTTACACCTTGAGCCGCGACTACGAGTACCAGACCCCGCAGAAGCCGGCTCCGGGTGAGCCGGTGGGCGCCAACGGATTGGCTCCGCAGGTGGATGTGCTGGGCGACAGCAGCGGCTTTACCTTTGGCACTCCCGCCACCATGCCGCAGCGCGCCCTGCCCGACGAGTTTCGCAACGAGGTGGCGGAGACCGTAAGCTGGCTGCATGGCCGGCACCTGTTCAAGTTCGGCGGAGACCTGAACCTGGTGCGCGACCGCATGAACAACCTGTATGCCGCGAACGGCGCCTACAGCTACAGCTATCGCGATGACTTCTTCGCCGACCTGTACCAGTGGCAGAACCAGACGGGAACGCTCTTCCGTGGCTACTCCAGCTTTGAGGAGAGTTTTGGCCCGGTGGCGTGGAGCTTTCACACCCTGCACACGGCGCTGTTTGGGCAGGATGAGTGGCGCGCGGCGCGGCGGCTGGTGCTGACCCTGGGCCTGCGCTGGGAGCACGAGGCAATGCCCACGCCGCAGGCTCCGAATGTGCTGCTGCCGGGGACGCAAAGTTTTCCGGCGTTCTACGGCAACTTCGGTCCGCGCTTTGGATTTGCCTGGGATCCCACGGGCTCGGGCAAGACGGCGGTGCGTGGCGGCTATGGAATCTTCTACGCGCGCATCAACAACTCCACCATAAGTTCTGCGCTGACCAACACGGGAGCCGCGACGGCGCAGCGCACCTACCAGTTCTGCTACACGGTGACGAGTTACTGCTCACTGGTGGGGCCGGTTTTCCCGAACCTCACCGCCGGCGATCCGTATAGCAGCTCAGCGGGCGGCAACGTGGTGGAGTTTGCACGCAACATGCGCGAGCCATCCATCCAGCAGGCGGACCTGATTGTGGAGCGCGCGGTGGCGCACAACACGATTCTTTCCGCCAGCTACCTGCTGAGCCTGGCCCGGGAGCTGCCAAACTTTATTGACACGAACCTTGACCCGGCGAGCCGCGTGCAGGTGCAGTACACGTTCGACTCCGATTACTACAGCGGAGCCCAGGGGCCTTACTACGGGCACAAGCTGATTGTGCCGGTGTATACATCGCGGCTGAACCCGGACTTCCAGACGATCACGGAGATTCGCAGCAACGTGAATGCCAGCTACAACGCCTTTGTGGTGCAGATGCACAAGGTGGTCAGCGAGGGGCTGGGCTTCCGGATTAATTACACGTGGTCGCACGCGCTCGATAACAATCAGAGCTCGACAACCTTCACGACCTACAACAACACGCTGAGCCCGGCTCCGTTCACTTATTACTACGACGGCGTGCCGCACACGGTGACCCGCCCGGACTACGGCAACTCGACGTTTGACGTGCGGCAGCGGCTGAACGCCACCTTGCACTGGTCTCCGCGGCCGCTGCGCCACCACCACGGAGTGATGCATGCGGCGCTGAACCACTGGACGATCTCGCCGATTGTGCAGGTGGCAACGGGAAGGCCCTTCAGCGACTACGTCAGCGGCAATCCTCCGGTGAGCACCTGCGCGGGCTGCCTGGGATACATGGGCACGGGCGGCAACCAGCGGCTGCCGTTTTTGCAGCGCAATAGCTTCCGCATGGGCGACTTCTACAACGTGGACCTGCGCCTGCTGCGCCGCATCCGCATCAACGAACATCAGCACGTGGAGCTGCTGGCCGAGGCCTTCAACCTCTTCAACCACCAGAACATCACAAGCCGCAGCAGCACCTATTACACGGTGTACAAGAGCACCTTGGAGTATGACTCGAACTTTGACACACCGACCGCTGCGGCCAACACGATTTATCGCGAGCGCGAGGTGCAGTTGGGGGCGAGGTGGTACTTCTAAAAAAACGGGCAGCCAGGAGATTGGTAGCCCGCTCTTGCGCACTGAATCAATCACGCTTCCTGACTTGCTTCCTGATAGCCGTGGCTGATTCCACGCAGACTATCTGCATTGTTCCGGGCTTATCCTTTGTGAGTGGGCACACCTCGAATTCGGCGAACACCTCGTCGTCAAAGTGGCCCAGAACATTATTGAGCTCAGGAGGCAGATCAAACTCCTCCCGAACTCCGATTATTCTCTTTGTCCCTACCGGCCAGATTCGGAAAGTCGGATTTCCATTCCAACTCGACAATCGTCCGCGCACCTTGAAACATGCGCCGATGACGTTCGGATTTCCCTTGCATCGTATCTCGGAAGGGATGCCTCTCGTTTGACCCGAGGCATGAGCAGCCAGTAGCGCGAAGAATGTAACTGCGGCAATCCGATTACGGTTCATGGCTCAGCCTCCTGTAATACCGCGCTACTCCATGTCCCGCCAGTTGGGGCCGACGAAGGCTTCGACCTCCATGGGGACGCTGAGTTTGTGCGCGCCCTCCATGCACTCCTTCACCAACGCTTTCACCTCGTCGGCCTCGGCCACAGGCGCTTCCAACAAGAGTTCGTCGTGCACCTGGAGGGTCATGCGGGCTTCCAGTTTGCGCGCGTGCAGCTCGGCGTCCAGGCGCAGCATGGCGATTTTGATCAGGTCGGCGGCCGTGCCCTGCAGCGGCGTGTTGACCGCCGTGCGTTCGGCGAATCCGCGCAGGTTGGGATTCTTGCTGTCGAGATCGGGAATGGGGCGCTTGCGTCCGAAGAGGTTGCGCACGTAGCCATCACGCTTAGCCTGTTCGATCGTTTGCTCGCGGAACACACGCACCCCAGGGTAGCGCGCGAAATACGCGTCAATGAAGCGCTTGGCTTCCTTTTGCTCGATGCCGATCTGTTGCGCCAGTCCGAAGGGCGAAAGTCCGTAGACGATGCCGAAGTTGACGGCCTTGGCGCGGCGGCGATGCTCGGCGTCAATCAGCATGGGCGGCACGCCGAAGACCTCGGCGGCGGTGAGCGTGTGAATGTCCTTGCCGGTGCGATAGGCCTCCAGCAGCAGCGGATCCTGCGAGTAGTGCGCCAGTAGCCGCAACTCAATTTGCGAGTAGTCGGCGCCGACCAGCACCTTGCCGGGGGCGGCGACAAATGCGGCGCGAATCTCCCGGCCGAGTTCGGTGCGGATGGGGATGTTCTGGAGATTTGGATTGGTGGAGCTGAGCCGCCCCGTGGCCGTTGCCGCCTGGTTGAAGCTGGTGTGCAGGCGGCCCGCGCGCGCGAGCAGCGGCAGTGAATCAATATATGTGGATTTAAGTTTGCTGAGCTGGCGGAACTCCAGCACCAGCCGCACGATCTCGTGATCGGTCAGGCCTTCGAGCACATCCTGCGCGGTGCTGGTGGCCTTGCCCTTGGCTCCGCGGGTGGGGCGCGGCAGGGCCAGTTTGTTGAACAGAATTTCGCCAAGCTGCTTGGGCGAGTTGACGTTGAACTCCGTGCCGGCCAGGCGATGGATGTCGGCCTCGATGCGATGAACGTCCGAGGCCAGGCGTGTGCTCATCTCGGCCAGCACACGGGCGTCAAGCTCGACTCCTGTCTCTTCCATCTGGCGCAGCACGGTGGCGAGCGGAAGATCAATCTCGCGGTAGAGGCGAGAGAGTTCCGTATCGGCTTCGACCTCGGCGTGCAGTGTGTTGGCCAGGCGCAGCGTGACGTCGGCGGCCTCGGCCACTCCACCGGCCAGCTTGAGCCCAAGTCTGCGCAATGCCACGTCGGAGAACTTCTGCGCGTTGGTGGTGGGGTCGAGCAGGTAGGCGTAGAGCATTGTGTCGTGCTGCACGCCCTCGAGATTGATGTCGCTGGCGGCCAGGGCGTAAGCCGCGGACTTCACATCGTGCACGGCCTTGGACGGCTTGGCGGCGGCCATGAGCGCGCGCACTCCATCGCCCAGCGGGCCACTGAGCGATGCCGTGTAGCCGGTGGCAGTCTCGGCGGAGAGAGCGATGTCGGCGGCGGATTCGGTGGCTGCTACTTTCGCGGCATCACTGGCGGAAGAGTGAGCGGCGGCGTGGGACGTCCCGAGGGTCATCTGCGCGGGCTCGGCGTCCTCTTCTTTTTCTTCTTCGGTGGCATCACTCTTGGCGGCTGCCGCTTCCGGTGCGGCGACGGCGATGGCGACCAGCGGTGCCTTGCGTAATTCGGCCAGTGCCTCAGCCGTAAGCGGCTGATAGGAACTTTCGCCCATGGGCTCGCCGGCCTCCGTGAACTCGCGCTGCAGGGTGTTGAACTCCAACTCGCCGAAGAGCTCGCGGGCGGCCGTGGCGTCGGGCTCGCGGGCGCGCATGGCTTCGGGATCGAAGTCCACGGGCGCGGTGGTGTGTATCTGGACGAGCTCGCGACTCAGCAGGATGCGCTCGCGGTTTTCCTGAAGCGACTCGCGATAGCTTTTCTTCTGCACCTCACTGGAGCGTTCCAGCAGCGCGTCGAGGGTTCCGAATTGCTGAATCAGTTCGACCGAACCTTTGTCTCCAATGCCGGGCGCGCCGGGGACGTTATCCACGGCGTCTCCGCGCAGGGCCATCAGGTCCACAATCTGATCGGGACGCACGCCCACCAGCTCTTCCACCTTGGCCGCGTCGCAGATCAGGTTGTCCTTCGGCGGATTGAGCACGCAGACGTGTTCGTTCACCAGTTGCAGCATGTCCTTGTCACTGCTGACCACCCAGGCGGCGTATCCGGCGTCGGCGGCCTTACAGGCCAGGGTGCCGATGAGGTCGTCGGCCTCGAAGCCTTCCAGTCCGATGACGGGAATGCGATAGGCCTCCAGGGCGCGGAAGATGTAAGGCATCTGCTGGCGGAGGTCTTCGGGCATCTCGGCGCGATTGGCCTTGTAGCCCGCGTACTCCACGTGGGTCACCTCTCCGGTCTCGCGGTCCACCTTTTTCAGGGCGGGCATGGCCTGTCCCTTTTCCTCGCGGAAGCTGGGGCCAACGTCGAAGATGGCGGCAATGTATTCGGGGTGGAAGTCCTTGCGCAGTTTGTTGAGCATGTGCACGAAGACGAAGATGGCGGCCGTGGGCAATCCCGTGCGGGTGCTCATGGGGCGCTGGCGGCTCATGGCGTGGTAGGCGCGGAAGACGAAGGAATAAGCGTCTATCAGGAAGACGCGGCCATGGCCCACGGGGGGCAGCTTCACCGGGCGGGAGTCAGGGGCGGCGGCGTTCTCGGCGGCAGCGGTTTTTTTCTTGGCAGGCACAGGGCTAATGCTAGCAAATTAGGAGGGGGCGCGCTGATATTGCTCAAACTCGGTTCTTGGGCGTGAGACGACCTAAGAGCAGGGAGCAGAGCAGCAGAATGCAGAATGCAACAAGCGAACCCTTGTAATAGGCCGGTATCCAAGAGGGAACGAAATATCCGCCGGCAATCTGCATGCCATTGGGCCCTGTTTCAAAAAATGGGACCATGCCTGGCCCGCCATGTCGTGGGGCCCAAACGTGCAAGACGAGTGCGGCCAGACAGCACACACCAAATTCGGCAAAGGCGAGGAGCCTGAGCGAAGCCGCGAGCGCATCTGAAATACTGTGCTTAGAATTTTGCTGAATCGCCATCTTCGTCTTTGCCCAAGAATCTCACGACTGTCCTGCCACCGGGCAGGTGGCCGGGTAGTTCGTCCACGTAAACCCAGCGTTTGCGAAAAACAAAACTCTGAAGTATCAGATGCAAAAGGAGCATCGCTCCAAACAGGATGAGCGAGGCTTCGTTATAAATTGGCATCCATGGCGGAACAAAGTGATGCCCATTGGGCAAATTGTAGGGAACCAGACCCGGCCTTGGCACGGTGGAAGCCCAAAATTCAGAGCTAAGATCCACCAGCAGACAAGGCCAAGCTACCAATGCGGCGAGGTATGGCAGGACGCTAAGAATCCTCGGTTTAGGTTTTAGCCAACTGATTGGACGTCCTCTTCCTCCGGGCATAGCTCAACATAATAACGAGTTTTGCTTTTTGAAATTCGGAAATCTGCACCTTCCTACTCGATGAACATGCAGTCGCCGTAGCTGAAGAAGCGGTAGCGCTCGCGGACGGCGTGCTGGTAGGCGGCGAGCGTCTGCTCGCGCCCGGCAAAGGCCGAGACCAGCATCAGCAGCGTGCTCTTTGGCAGGTGGAAGTTGGTAAGCATGGCGTCCACCACTCGGAAGCGGTAGCCGGGGTAGATGAAAATGTTGGCCTCGCCCACCGGTTGGAGGTCAACATCCCCACTCAAGCCAACCGAGGGCTTGAATGGGGCACCCTCGGCTTCTCCTTTATCCTGCTGCTGCCATCCCCCGCCGCCGGCGGCGTACTCCAAGGTGCGCACCGTGGTGGTGCCAATGGCGACTACGCGGCGGCCCTCGCGCTTGGCGCGTTGGATTTTTTCCAAGGTCTCCGCGGGGATGGAGTAGCTCTCGGTGTGAATCTGGTGCTCCTCGACGACATCGGTGCGGATGGGCGCGAAGGTTCCCAGGCCGACGTGCAGAGTGACCGTGGCGCGCTCAATGCCGCGTGCGTCAATGGCGGCCAGAATCTCAGGCGTAAAGTGCAGTCCGGCGGTCGGCGCGGCCACCGAGCCGGGATCGCGGGCAAAGACCGTCTGGTAGCGCTGGCGGTCTTCGGCCGTGTCCGGGCGGTCAATGTAGGGCGGCAAAGGGATGTGGCCCAGGCGCTCGAGGCGCGAGTGGAAGTCCGGGACAGGAAGAAAGCGCAGGGTGCGCTCGCCGAACTCGCCGCGGGTGATGACTTCGGCGGTGAGCAGAGGCTCGGCGGCATCGGTTGCTGCGTACCCGTCAGCGCCAGCGCGGAGTTCCTGTTTCCCACGTCTGCCAACGGATGGCAGACATGGGGCACCCTCAGCTGTCTCTTCACCGCCAGCGCCTGCTTCCTCAAAAAAGTAAAGCCGCTCGCCGGGCATGATCTTGCGTCCCGGGCGGACCAGTGCCTGCCAAGTCTCCTCCGGGCCGGGCAGGCGGCGGGTCAGCAGCACTTCGATGCGCCCTTGCAGGAAGTCCTTCGAAGCCGGGTTGGCAGGGCTGAGCGGCTGTGCGTGTTGTCCGCTGCGGCGTCCAAAGAGGCGCGCGGGCAGCACCTTGGTGTCGTTGAAGATCAGCAGGTCGGTGGGGCGGAGCAGGCCGGGAAAATCGAGGAAGCGCAGGTCTTCAATCGACTGACTGAAAAACGCGGCGTCTGGAGCCGAGCTGTCTCGGAATCCAGCGTCCGCAAATCCAGCCTCCGCAAATCCAGCCTCCGCAAATCCAGCCTCCGCAAGTCCAACGTCCGCAATTCCAGCGTCCGCCGAGCGCGCGTGTGAAAATTCCTGCGCATTGCACCGCAGGTGGAGCAGTCGCGAGGCGGCACGCTCCGCAGTGGGATGCTGCGCGATCAGCTCAGGCGGCAGATGGAAGTCGAAGTCGGAGACGAGCACGCATTTGATTATAAGACGTGGATTACGAGATCTGGATTTGCTGGCGGGAGCTTTCGAGGCGATGGCGCGAGCCGCTGAACTGTGCGGAAACGGGCGGCCAGCGGCATTGCGGCCGGCGTTCATCCACGATTGACATCAACATTTCACGGAAATTGTGGCAGGCGGCGAAAGGCTGCGGTACTATGCGGAAAGCAGGCAAAAACGTCACGGAACGGCACCACGATGAGCGAGCACGAGTCCCGGCTGGAAATACTGCGCTTCGGAAAAATGCTGCACGATCACGGCTTGATTGCCGCGACCGACGGCAACATCAGCGTGCGCCTGAACGAAGCTCTCGTGCTGATTACGCCCACCTGCATCAGCAAAGGGATGATGACCACCGAAGACCTTCTGGTGGTGGACATGCACGGGCGCAAGGTCAGCGGCTTCCGCGATGTGACCAGCGAAATCGGCATGCACATGACCATCTACCGGATGCGTCCGGACGTGAACGCCATTGTGCACGCGCATCCTCACACGGCCACCGGCTTTGCCGCCTGCGGACTGGCCTTGGACCAGGCACTGATCAGCGAGGTGCTGCTGAGCCTGGGCCGCGTTCCGCTGGCGCATTACGCCACGCCGGGCACCAGCGAACTGAGCGAGGCTCTTGAGCCCTACATCCCCGAGCACGATGCCGTGCTGATGGCCAACCACGGCGTGGTGACCTACGGCGCCGACCTGACCCAGGCCTACATGAACATGGAGACCGTGGAGCACTTCGCCAAGATCGCTCTGGTGGTGCGGCAACTGGGCTGCGAGCGCCCCTTGGGTGAGGAGCAGGTCAGCAAGTTGCAGGAGATTCGCCAGCGTTTGCAGGTATACAAGAGCGAGATGCGCAGCCGCGCGTAGTTTTTTCTCTTACGCTCACCCAACAAAATTTGCCGTAAGTCTTTACTTCACCTCGTGGACAAACTCCGCGAGCTCGCGCCGCGGCATGGGCTGGGGCTGCTCGTTGGCGTAGCCAATTGTGAGCAGCGCCAGCGGCGTGTGACCCTCGGCGGCGTGGATGACCTCGGCTAATTTCTGCGGCGCGAAGGCTCCCACCCAGCAGGAACCTAAACCGAGCGAGGCTGCCGTCAAATGCGCGATGGTGGCGGCGATGCTGGCATCCTGCAAGGCCCAGTGTTCGGGGCCATCGTACTGGCAGCGCGCGGCATCGGTGCAGATGACGAGCGCGATCGGCGCCTGCGCCACCCATCCGTGGTCGAAGGTTGCGGCGGCCACTTTCTGCATCTGCTCCGCTCCGCGCACCAGGTACACCTGGTAGGCCTGGAAGTTGCCGGCCGTGGGCGCGGTGCGAATGGCTTCCAATAGTTGCGAGACCAGCTCCTGCGGCACGGGCCTGGGCTGATAGCGGCGCACCGAGTGGCGCGCGGTCAAAAGCTGCAAAAATTCCATAACGATCTCCGGCGAAGTTAAATCAATAAAAGCTAAATCAATAAAAGTTAAATCAACAAAAAATGGCTGCGATGGGTGCGAAATAAAAAGGCCGCCCCGGGTGGGAGCCTCTCTCCCAATGCCCGGAGCGGCCCGATTGACCTCTCCAGTGTACGACCTCTTTGGGTTACGTCGCTGCCCGGCGGCTAGTCTCCGCCGAGTTGGAAGCGGATGCCGGCGCGGAAGCTGGCGGTGAGCGCCGGATAGCCCAAGACCTCCTGGTAGTGGCGGTTGAGCAGGTTCTCCACGTTGGCGTAAAGCTGCACGCGGCGCTCCAGTTGATACCAGCCACCAGCGTCCACGCGCGCGTAGCCGGGGGCGTGAGTCAGGCCGAGGCCGAGGAAGTCGGAGTCCGGACGGCGGCCCAGGAAGCTGCCGCCGAGGGTTGCGCCGAAGCGCTTGCGCTGATAGCTGAGCAGAAGAGTCCCGGCGTGTTTGGGGCGCAGCAGCAGCGGATCGCCCGCGGCCTCGGGATAGTAACCGAGCGGCGAGACCAGAATCTGCGTGGAGGTGTAGAAGTATGAACCTTGCACGCGCAGATGATGGCCGACCCTTCCGCTGAGGTCAACTTCGGCTCCGTGCGCCAATGTCTTGTTCAGGTTGATGTACTGCGAGTAGTTGCCGTTGCTGGTGATCTGGTCGCTGTAGATGCTGTGGAAGTAGGTGGCGACGGCCTCCCACTGGCGTCCCAGCTTCTGTTCAAAGCCAGCGTCGTAGGTGTGCGCCTGCTCCGGCTTGAGGTCCGGGTTGGGATAGACGCCGTACCCGGTGAAGCCGAAGGACTGCTCCAGGCTGGGCTCCTTGATGGCCTCGCTGAAGCTGCCTTTGAGGCGAAGGTTGCCCCACAGTCCCTGTCCACGATGCACAAGATAAGTGAGCGAGGCGCGGGGCACGACGCGGTCGCCAAAGCTGTCGTTGTGCACGTAGCGCGCCCCGGCGATGGCCGTCAGGCGGCCGAACTCGACAAACTGCTCGCCGTAGAGGGCGTGGTTCAGGCGCAGTCCGTGGTTGACGCTGGGGAGCGTAGTGTCTCCGATGTAGCCGTTCTCGTCCTCGAACTCGTAGCCGAAGCTGGTGCGGGCGCGGCGCTGCTCCAGCACCTCAGCGTTGTAGCGCAGGCCGAAGCGGTTGATGTCGGAATAAGAGTTGTAGGCGCAGTAGGGGTAGTAGAGCTCGTTGGGATCGAGGCAGGGATCGGTGTCGTGCCGCTGGTGATTGTAGTTGTAGATGGTCAGGTTGTGCTGCCAGTTGGCGGGCGCCACCAGCGACCAGGCAAGCGATGCGAGCAGGTTGTCCTGGTGGGCATAGGCGTCGGTGGAGGCCGGAATGCCAAGGCTGGGAAACTGCTCGCCCGGCACGCCGGAGCTGGAATCGTTGTGGCGAACGCGCAGACGAAGCGAGTCGTTGGGCGCAATCTGCAGGCCGAGGTTCGCGCCTTGCGATGAGTTCTCGTAGATAGTCGTTCACGCCCTGACCGTTGCCGTGGAGTTGGTCGGCAAAGAGGTTGTAGTCGAACTGGTGGAGCACACCACTGAGCGAGCCGTAGCCGTGGGCGAGTCCGAAGTTTCCGCCATCGGCGCCAAAGCGCAGCTCGGGAGTGCGGGTGTGTCCGGCCTCACTGGTAGATTTGCAGCACGCTGCTCATGGCGTCGGCTCCGTAGAGAACGCTTTCACCGCCGCGCAGCAGTTCGATGCGTCCGGCGCCGGCGAGCGGCAGGGTGCCGAAGTCAAAGTATCCGCCGGGATCGCTGACCGGAACGCCATCCACGAAGACCTTGTTGTAGTCGCTGTCTCCTCCGCGCACGAAGAGCGAGGTCTGGCCGCCGCGATTGCCGCTGTCGCCAAGGATGACGCCGGGCAAGAGGCGAAGAGCGTCGGAGGCGGCGATGGGCTGCTGGGCCTGCAACTGGGCGGCGTCCAGCGTGCTGACGTTCATGCCGGTAAGTCCGGCTTCGATGGGCGAGGGCGTGGCCGAAACGACGACCGTCTCCGAGACGGTGCCCACTTGCAGACGAACCGCGAGCTCATGGGCGTCGGCGATGGCTGCGGTGTAGGGTGCAAAGCCCGGGGCGAGAACCTCAACGTGCAGCGTCACCTTTTCCGGCAGACGCGAGAGCAGGGCAACGCCCTGGGCATCGGTGGTGGAATTGGCCAGAACGCGATTGTGCTCTGCGTAGACGGTGACGTGCGCGCCGATGACGGCGGTTGCGGCGGGGTCGGTGACGCGGACTTTCAGGTCTTTGATCGCTAGAGTCTTGGTAGCCAGGTTCTGGGCGACGGCGGTTTGAGCGAGAAGCAAAGCAAAGAAAATAGAAATAAGGCAGCGCGAGATGCGCATACATCCTCCTTCACACGCGAAAGGGGTGAGCAAGATGTTCGCGCCGGTCTCCTGGCTTGCCGGTGATGCGATTCCGCCGCGGCCTTCCCATGCGAAATGCACAGTGGCCATGCGGCGGGACAAACGAATCCGGCTTACAGTTGCGCGGCAGCGCGGGTTTTGCACCCGCTTCCCATGCCCGCGGAGACTAACTCCGGGGCGCGCGAACGTAGATTGGCAAAGAACAAAAGGCTCGGCAAAGCGCACCCATGGCTGGCAGGCGCAGTGCAGGATGCCCGCTGACGGCCAGGGGATTTGGGAAGCCGATGTTCTCGACTCTAGGGAGTTTGTATTTCCATGTCAAACAGGCGGATGATTAGCTTTGCACGTTGCGAAAACCTCGCCGTGCGGAGGCCGCTTTGTCATCCCGCATGCCCGCTCTCTTTATTGGCCACGGCAATCCCATGTACGCCATCACGGCCAATCCCTATGCCGAGCGCTGGCGCCGGATGGGGCCGGAGCTGCCGCGTCCGAAGGCCATTCTGTGCATCTCCGCGCACTGGTACGTGCGGCACGCGGCGGTGACGGCCATGGAATGTCCGCGCACGATTCATGATTTTGGCGGCTTTCCGGCGGAGCTGTTTGCCGTGCAGTACGAGGCGCCGGGCTGCCCGGAGCTGGCGCGCCGGGTGCAGCAGCTTTTGCAGCCTGTGCCGGTAGAACTCGACGAGCATTGGGGGCTCGACCACGGCACCTGGGCACCACTGCGCCATATTTATCCCAAGGCGGATGTTCCTGTGGTTCAACTCAGTTTGGACGCCACGCAGCCGGCGGCGTTCCACTACGAACTGGGACAGCGGCTGGCTCCGCTGCGCGATGAAGGCGTGCTGATTGTGGGCAGCGGCAACCTCGTCCACAATCTGCGGGAGTACTCATGGAACGACGAGCATGCCGCGCCTGCCGACTGGGCTCTGCGCTTTGAGCACGAGGCCCGAATGTTGATGGACACGGACAAGGAGCATCTGCTGGTCCACTACCAGCAGATGGGCCGCAACGCGATGCTGGCCGCTCCCACGCCGGAACACTACCTGCCGCTGCTGTATGTTCTGGGCGCACGGCAAAAAGGCGACGCCGTCAGCTACCCGGTGGAGGGCTTCGACGGCGGCTCAATGTCCATGCTGGCGGTTCGGGTGGGGTAAGCGCGAATTTCTCGATAAAAGAAAGCCCCCGGATCGCTCCGGGGGCTTGTTGTTTGTTCCGGCTATTGCGCGTGCGGAATGGGGCTGACCAGAGCCATGGCATCGGTCACCACAGCCTGCACCGCAGAATCGAAGTTCTTCCGCCACGTGCCGGCCAGTGCTGCTCCCTCCACATGCTCACTGCAACGCCAAAGCACAGTCTGTGTCTTGGGGTCGAGGATGGTGAGTACCACGCGCACATCCGTCAAATTGGTGCTGTTCGCGGGGAACTCCACAATTCCGCCGCTGGACTGCAAGCTGATCTCGTAGATGAGATCGGCGCGATCCGGAGACGTGGCCAACTGGTAGCGCCCCCAGGTCTTCATCCCCGCATAGAACTCGTCGTAGGTAAGGTTGGGATTGTCAAAGGTGATCACGCTGGCGCCGCCGTTGGCGATAAAAATCGAGCGCGCTGCCAATATCTGCGCTGGAATGGGAGCCTTGGGCACAGCTGCCGGCTTCGCCGCCCAGGCCATGCTGCTGGCCAACAGAAGAATGCTGCAAAGTGTCAGAAAGTGTTTACTCCGGGACATGGTCTCTCTCCTGAGTACAGATGGGTTTGGGAATACCACTACATCAACACAACGCCCGTAACAAGGTCGCACTCAGAACCCGCGCCGGTAGGTAAAGATTGGTGAAGATGTGTAATGCACATTCTGCTTATGCAATGAAAAGCCCCCGGATCGCTCCGGGGGCTTCGTGTTTCTGACCCAACAACCAGTTATACGTTCTTCACTTCCTGTGCGAGCTGCGAGAGCGTGTTCTTGGCGTCGCCATACAGCATGCTGGTGTTCTGCTTGAAGAACAGGGGGTTCTCGAGACCCGAGAAGCCTCTGCCCTGTCCGCGTTTCAGCACGATCACCGTCTTCGCCTTGTCCACTTCGATGATCGGCATTCCGGCGATGGGGCTGTTCGGGTTGTCGCGCGCGTCGGGGTTCACCACGTCGTTGGCGCCCACCACAACGGCCACATCGGTGGAGTCCAGCTCGGGGTTAATCGTCTCCATCTCGTAGAGGTCGCCGTAGGGGACGTTGGCCTCGGCCAGCAGCACGTTCATGTGTCCGGGCATGCGGCCGGCCACGGGGTGGATGCCGTACTTGACGGTGACGCCTCGCGCTTCCAGGGCGTTGGCCAGGTCGCGTACGGCATGCTGCGCCTGCGCGGTGGCCAGTCCGTAGCCGGGGACGAATACCACCTTGCCGGCGTAGGCCAGGCGAACCGCCGAGTCTTCCAGCGAGATCTCACGCATCTCGCCCGTGGCGCCGGGACCGGCCTCATGGTGCACCGAGCCGAAGCCGCCGAAGAGCACGTTAGTGATGGAGCGGTTCATGGCCTTGCACATCAGGATGGAGAGGATGAAGCCGCTGAATCCATCCAAAGTGCCGGCGATGATCAGGATGTTGTTGCCCAGCACAAAGCCAGTGGCTGCAGAAGACAGTCCGGCGTAGCTGTTCAACAAGCTCATGACCACCGGCATATCCGCCGAGCCGATGGGGATGACCAGCATGATGCCGAAGAGGAATCCCAGGGCCACCATGCCATAGAAGTATCCCGTGGCAAGCGGGTCATACAGCACATGGCCGAAGCAGAAGATCATGGAGACGAAGATCAGCAGATTCAGCACCTGCTGACCCTTGAACTGCACCGGTGTTCCGCGGATGGTGCCCTGCAGTTTTCCGCAGGCAATCAGCGAGCCGGTGGTGGTCAGCGAGCCGAGCATGACCTCCAGCCCCAGGGCGGAGCGGGTGAAGGTGCTCATGGTCCCGGCGTGCATGGTGAATTCGGCGATGCCGACCAGGGCCGCGGCCACCGCGCCAAAGGCGTGGCTGAGCGCGGTTCGCTGTGGCATGGCCGTCATCGGCACCCAGATGGCGAAGGCCGCGCCGACCATGGAGCCGAGGATGAGTCCGGCGATGATCCATCCGAAGAAGTGAATGTCATGGTGGAAGAGCGTGCCCAGGATGGCGGCAGCCATGCCGGCCTCGGCCAGGTGCATGCCCTGGCGCGCGGTGTCGGGATGGCTCAGGCTCTTGAGGCCCCAGATGAACAGAATGCTGGCGATAAGGTAAGTGAACTCAAGAATGTAATTGGGAGACTGCACAACGTGCTGGATCGCCTGGGTGTCCATTACTTGGCCGCCTCCTTCTTCTTGATGTCCTTGCGGAACATCTTCAGCATGCGGTCGGTGAGTCCGAAGCCGCTGACGACGTTCACGGTGGCGGTGAAGACGGCGACAAAGCCCATCAGCGTGGCCCAACTGGCGTGCGCTTCCATGCCGCCGGCCAGCAGTTTGTGGCTGTTGAACTCATAGGCTCCGGCGATGACCAGCGAGCCCACCAGGCTGATTCCGCTGATGGCGTTGGTCGCCGACATCAAAGGAGTGTGCAGCAGCGGCGGGACGCGGCTGATGACCTGGTAGCCGAGAAAGGCCGCCAGGGCGAAGACATAAAGAGCGGCGATCAGCACCATCGGGTCCATGGCTTCGGCCGCGGCTGGCGGAGCGCCTTCGAGTGCGAATAAGAGCAGTGGATTCACGAGATTCCCCCTTAAGAAGAGCTTTTCAGCCCTGGGCCTTGCGGGCCGCAGCCACGCGTTCGTTCACAAACTGGCCGCCCTGGGCGACGCAGGAGCCTGCAATGATCTCATCGGCGCGGTCCACCACCACTTCGCCCTTTTTGACGATCAACTGCAGGAGGTTGTTCACGTTGCGCGAGTACAACATGCTGGCATGCACCGGCATGAGGGCCACGAGGTTGGCCGGGCCAAAGATGGTGACGCCGTTGTGCACAATGGTCTCGCCGGGCTTGGTCAACTCGCAGTTGCCACCGGCCGGTGCGGCCAGGTCGAAGATGATGGAACCGGGGCGCATATCCTCCACGGCGGCCTTGGCAATCATCAAGGGAGCGCGGCGGCCGGGCACCTGCGCGGTGGTAATCACCAGGTCGGCAGTCTTGGCGGCCTTGGCGATGGCCTGGCGTCCCAGTTCGAGGGCCTCCGGGCTCAACTCCTTGGCGTAGCCGCCCTTGTCCTCGGTTTGCAGGCCGCCCAGGTCCACCTCAATGAACTTGGCGCCCAGGCTCTTGACCTGCTCCCCGGCGGCGGCGCGCACGTCGTAGGCCTCCACCACGGCGCCCAGGCGGCGGGCGGTGGCAATGGCCTGCAATCCGGCAACGCCTGCGCCCAGCACCAGCACCCGGGCCGGAGGAATGGTGCCGGCGGCGGTCATCAGCAGGGGAAAGAGCTTGGGCAGGTGGTCGGCGGCCATGATGACCGCCTTGTAGCCGGCCACGGTGGCCATCGAGGACAAGGCGTCCATGGACTGCGCGCGCGTGATGCGCGGCACCAACTCCATGGAGAACAGGGTTGCGCCGCGGCCCACCGCAACGTCCAGGGACGACGGGTCGTCGAGCGGACGCAAAAAGCCAATCACCACGGCGCCGCTCTTGAGTTTCTGCTGATCCTCCGGGGGCGGAATGTTGACGACGGGCAGCACGTCGGCCGAGCCGAGCAACGCGGCGCGGTCGGTGCTGATGACGGCTCCGACGGCCTGGTAATCCTGGTCGCTGGCCCCGGATTGAACTCCGGCGCCAGCTTCGACGGAGACGCTAACTCCCTTTGCTGTCAGCGCCTTTACTGCATCCGGCATAAGCGCCACGCGGGTTTCATCCCCTCGGGCTTCCTTCACAATTGCGACGAGCACAAGGTTCCTCCGAAACAAACAGAATGATGGCAAATCTGATAATCGTTGATCCTAGACCGCACGGCGGTATTTTGCATCCGAAAAGCACATTTTCGCCACCCTCTGCGCCCATCGGCAAGCCCGGCGGGCACCGGAGTTGTATCCTCAGGCACTCCGGGGTTATCAAATAGCACAGGGGCGGCGTGGCGGGTTTGGAACGCCGAGGCCGCCCTTTGGAGGAACCGTCATGATTCAATCCTGGGGCTATGCCGCCTCGAAAGCCAAGGCGCCGCTGGCGCCCTATACGTTTGAGCGCCGCGATCCCGGCGCAAATGACATTGTCATCAAGATTCAATACTGCGGAGTTTGCCACAGCGACGTGCACCAGGTGCGCGACGAATGGGGCGGCTCGACCTTCCCCATGGTGCCCGGGCATGAGATTGTGGGCACGGTCGTCAAAGTGGGAAAGGCGGTAAAGAAGTTCAAGGAAGGCGACCTGGCCGGAGTGGGCTGCATGGTGAATTCCTGCGGCAAGTGCGTAGCCTGTGCGGATGGCGAGGAGCAGTTCTGCCAGAAGGGCGCCAGCTTCACATACAACTCCACTGAAGATGGCTTGCCGACCTATGGCGGCTACTCGGACAAGATCGTCGTCACCGAGGCATTTGCCCTCAGCATCTCTCCCAGGCTGGATTTGGCGGCCACGGCGCCGCTGCTCTGCGCCGGGATTACCACCTACTCTCCGCTGCGGCACTGGAAGGTGGGCAAGGGGATGAAGGTTGGCGTGGTGGGCCTGGGCGGCCTGGGCCACATGGCATTGAAGCTGGCACACAGCTTTGGCGCGCACGTGGTGCAGTTCACCACCAGCAAGAACAAGGAAGCCGATGCCCGCCGCCTGGGCGCCGATGACGTTGTCTTCTCCAACGATCCGGCGCACATGAAGAAGCATACCGGCAGCTTTGACTTCATCCTGGACACGGTGAGCGCACCGCACGACTACCTTGCCTACCTGAACCTGTTGCGCCGCAACGCAACCATGACCCTGGTGGGGCTGCCCGATAAGCCTGCCGAATTGCCCGCCGGAGGACTGATCTTTGGCCGCCGCAGCCTGGCCGGTTCGCTCATCGGCGGCATCCGCGAGACGCAGGAGATGCTGGATTACTGCGCCGAGCACAACATCGTCAGTGACATCGAGCTGATCCCCATCAGCAAGATCAACGAGGCCTACGAGCGCATGGTGAGGAGCGACGTGAAGTATCGCTTTGTGATTGACCTGGCGACCCTGCCGAAGCCGTAAGCTTCCCCGGCGATTGCCGCGCGGAAACGCAATGGCAAGAACAGCCCCGCCCCTGACTGGAGAGACTTGGTCAAGGGTGGGGCGTTTTCTTTTTGGGGCGTTACTCCTCGTCGGGCTGGTAGATGTCGGGATACTCACGCAACATCTGGTTGGCGACGCGGCGCGCCACACGAATGTTGACCAGCGGTCCGTGGCCCAGCCCCGGGCAGTAGGCGGCGGCATCGCGGCGCTCGCTGGCCTTGTCGAGAATCTCCGGCCAAAAGGGGAAGGCCTTACACTGCAAGGGTTTGGCCACGTGTACGCCGCAGCCATGGCTCAGCAGGAATGGGCACTGCCTGGCGCGCGGCTTGCGCAGGCGCTCGCGTCCCTTTGGACCGCAGACGTATTGGCGGCGGAACTCGGCCTGGGTGAGTTTGAGGTGGCGGCTGAGGCGTGCAACGTCCGCGGAACTGAGGTAGATGTGGCCGGGCTGCTCACAGCACTTGATGCAGCCGGGCTGGCACTGAAAGCGCATAGGCGAAGTGTAGCGCACACCATCGGCAAACGCTCGACAACCTTTGGCCAGTGAGAATACGATGGTCGGGAGGCGAGCCCAGAAGAATCCTCATGACGAGTTGCCTGCCAATCCGCGCCCAGTGTGGTTGTCGAATGTGTCGCCGCATGTGTTGTTGTGGTATGCGTTGCGGCTTCGGCGCCTGGGCGTGATGCTGTTCTGCTAGCGTTTCCATTTCGCAGAGCAGGCATTCGCTGAGCAAGATAGACGACCGCCGCCGCTTCCCGCTTCGATCCGATGTTTAATTTATTTTTCTTAGCGCCCCGGCTTTGTGGCGCCCATTGAAAGGACTTGATCGTGCGACCTGGTTTCCATCGCATTCTCCCGCTGATGTTTGTCGTGCTGATTTGCTCCGCACTGCTGCTGGCGCAGCCCGCGCAGTCCACCACGCACACCGTGGTCTTTATGACCGACTTTGGCCACGTGGATGACTCGGTGCCGATCTGCAAAGGCGTGATGCTGGGCATCGCGCCGGATCTGCGCATTGTGGACCTGACGCACGACGTGACGCCGTTCAACATTCTGGAAGCCGCGCGCTATTTGGCTGGCACCACGCCCTACTATCCGGCAGGAACGGTTTTCGTGGTGGTGGTGGACCCCACGGTGGGCAGCACGCGGCGGGCGATTGTGGCGCACAGCAAGCGCGACCAGTGGTTTGTGCTGCCGGATAACGGCGACATCACGCTGGTGGCCCAGAACGACGGCATTGACGCGGCCTGGAACATCGAGAACCCGAAGTGGATGATCGGCAGCGCGCTTTCGTCCACCTTCCACGGGCGGGACATCTTCAGTCCCGTGGGCGCACACCTGGCCCGCGGCGAAAACCCGGCCGATGTGGGTCCGGCGATTGATTTGAAGACCCTGGTCCGGCTGACCGTCGTCAAGCCGGTTGTAAACGCGCATGGCATTGCGGCTTCGGTCATTGGCATCGATGGACCCTTCGGCAGCTTGGTCACCAACATCACGCGCGAGGACTTCGCCGGGTTGGGCTACAAGGTGGGAGACCGCGTGAAGTTCACCCTGGCCGGACGGCCGCTGGCGATTCCCTTTGTGAAGACCTTCAGCGATGTTCCGGTGGGGCAACCGCTCTTCTACATTGATTCGCGCGGGCGTCTCGGGCTGGCCATCAACCAGGGCAGCTTCGTAAAGCGCTACGCGGTAAAGGTGCCGGCGCGGTTGGAGATTGCAGCCAAAGCGCACTAGACGAGTTCCCTGCTGTGTACTGAAAATTTCTGTTTCGGGTAATTGGCGTTTTACGCGCAGTTCTTAAGGAGTCTTCGAGATTATGAAACGCGTTCCTGTGAGCAACATCCGCAAGTTTGCACTTCTATTGCTGGTGCTGGGCCTGTCGGTAGCGCTCAGCGCGCAGAGCTACCGCGGCGGTCTGCGCGGCGAGGTCAAGGACCCGGGCGGCAACGCTCTGGCCAAGGTCGCCGTGACGGCACGCAACGTGGAGACCAGCCAGGCTCGCACGGCCACGACGGCCAACGACGGCGGCTACGCCATCCACGAACTGGCGGCCGGAACCTACGAGGTGACGGCTCTTGCCGCGGGACTCCAGTTGGCTCGGCAGACCGTGAAGGTGGACGTGGGCACGGAGACGGCGGTCAACTTCACGCTGGGCAAGCTGGAGCAGGTCGAGCAGACGATCCAGGTCGAGGCCACGGTCAACCAGTTGGACACCTCGTCGAGCACGCTCTCGCAGGTGATCGAAAACAAGCTGGTGATTGACCTGCCGCTGAACGGACGCGACTTCGGCAAGCTGGTGGCACTGACTCCCGGCGTGACCGTGGAAGGCAGCGGCGTGGCCGGCACGGAGAAAGGCTTCGGCCAGTTCAACATCAACGGCAACCGCGACCGCAGCAATAACTACCTGCTGGATGGCACGGACAACAACGATCCCTTCTTCAACAACTCGGCGCTGAACCAGGTTGGCATCACCGGCGCACCGGCCAGCCTGCTGCCGATTGACGCCATCCAGGAGTTCAACCTGCAGACGCAGGCCACGGCCGAGTACGGACGCAACAGCGGCGCGGCGGTCAACGTCATCACCAAGAGCGGCGGCAACCAGTTCCACGGCGCGGTGTTTGAGTACCTGCGCAACTCGGCCTTGGACGCGCGCAATTACTTCAACACCAAGACCTTCTCCGATGGCACGGCGGAGCCGCACAGCCCGTTCAAGAACAACCAGTTCGGCGCCTCGCTGGGCGGACCGATCGTGAAGGGCAAGACGTTCTTCTTCGGCGCCTACGAAGGCCAGCGCGAGCGCGTGACCAGCGACTTCCTGCTGGGCGTGCCCACCCCGGCGCAGATTGCCGCAGGCGTCGCCGAAGCCGGCGGAGTCGGCGCGGTGAACCCGGCGCTGCTGAACCTGATCACCAAGTACTATCCCGGGCCGACCAGGATTGATCCCATCACCGGCAACGGCACGGCCGAGGTCGCGGTGCCGGACAAGAACGACCTGGACAGCTTCATCATCAAGATTGACCACCAGTTCAACGACCGCAACACCCTGAGCGGGCGCTACGCCTTCAGCGGCGGCAATCAGCGCTATCCGCTGGGTGGAACCACTTACGGCGGCGGCTCGCGCCTGGGGGACTTTGCGCAACTTTCGCCGACGCGCGTGCAGGTGGTCTCCCTGAGTCTGCTGAGTACGATTTCGGCCAACAAGCTGAACGAGCTTCGCTTTGGCTACAGCCGCTACCGCACCAGCTTTACCGCGGCAGATGGCAACGTGGATCCCTCCACCCTGGGGCTGAACATGGGCACCGGCCAGAACGGATTGCCGGAGATTGACTTCAACGGCGACCTGGAGAACCTGGGTGCCAGCGCCTACAGCATTCCGCGCGGTCGCGTCAGCCAGACTTATCAGTTCTTGGACCACTTCACCATCACCGGCGTAAAACACATCGTCAAATTCGGCGGCGAGTTCCGCCACGTTTCGGTGTCGAGCTACAACGACAACCTGGAGCGCGGCTTGCTGGATGTGTCCACCGATGGCTCGGTGGCCGATGATCTCTACTCGTTCTTCACCGGTGGCATCTACGCCTCGGCCTACACGGGCAACACGCAGCGCACCACGCTCAACAACGGCGCATCGCTGTTTGTGCAGGATGAATACAAGGTGGCGCGCCACCTGACGGCCAACCTCGGCCTGCGCTGGGAGTACTTCGGGCCGCTCTCCGAGAAGGACAACCAGCTCAGCAACCTTGGTTCGGACGGGATGCTGCACATGGTGGGCACGGGCGGCGTCAACGCGGCGTGGCAGCGCAAGCTCAACAACTTCTCGCCGCGCGTCGGCATCAGCTGGCAGGCGAGGCCCAGACTGGTGGTGCGCGCCGGCTACGGCCTGTACTACGACTACATTCCGCAGGATGTGATCATCGCCAACTACACCAACGTAGCCGGCATCACGACCAATCCCATTGGCCCCAACCCGGTACTGCCATTGAGCTTTGACAACACGGCGTGGGCCACGGGCAGCGGCCCGGTGTTTACGCCGGTCAGCAGCGGACCGTATGACATCTTCGTGACCTCGCGCAACTTCACCACTCCCTACGTGCAGAGCTGGAACCTGAACGTGCAGCGCGCCATTGGCAAGGAGGCCACGGCCGAGCTGGGTTACGTGGGCAGCAAGGGAACGCACCTGGCGCGCATCTACGACGTGAACCAGACGGACGCCTACGGTGACTTCCCCAACCCCAACTACATGGCCATGGACACGCTGGCCACCAACGCCGGCAGCCTGTACCACGCGCTGCAGGCCACGTTGAAGACGCGCACCTGGCGAGGGCTGAGCGGCTTTGCCAACTACACATGGAGCAAGAGTCTGGACGACGCCAGCGACGCCATCGAGTTCACCACCGGAGCCGCCCTGCCGCAGGATTCCTACAACCTGCGCGCCGAGCGCGGACCCTCAACGTTCGACACGCGGCAGCGCTTTACCGGCGCGGCCAACTATTCGGTCAAGAGCCTGGGCTTTGGCCCCGAGCGGCTGAAGACGGGATGGCAGCTCGGGTTGATTGTGACGGCGCAGTCCGGCCGGCCGATTCTGATTGTGGACAGCTACGACAACAGCGGACGCTACAACCACTACAACCAGCGTCCGGATGTCGTGCCCGGCGTCAATCCGATTCTGCCGCACTGGAACGCCAACACCGGCTACCTGAATCCGAATGCCTTTGCGCAGCCGGCCGATGGCAGCTTCGGCGACCTGGGACGCGACTCGGTCTTCGGGCCGAAGTTCGTCAACACCGACTTTTCGGTGGAGAAGACGACGAAGGTCACGGAGCGCGTGAATGCGCAGCTGCGCGCCGAGTTCTTCAACATCTTCAACCACCCGAACTTCGCACAGCCTGGCGCCAGCTTCGGCTCCAGCAGCTTCGGCCAGTTCAGCCAGACGCCGGATGTGGCGCAGGGCAATCCCGGCCTCGGCGGCGGCGGCCCGAGGGTGATTCAGGTGGCGCTGCGCGTACAGTTTTAGAGCCGCAGTGCTGGAATGAGCGCGTGGTAACCTTCTGCCGGCCTCCATCAAATGGGGGCTGGCATTTTCCTTTGCGTGAATGTGCCTCGGCGGACGGTGGTTTTTCCGGCGAGTCGAATCTGCGTGATGTACATCTAAACTAAGCGGCTAGACTAATCTCCATTTTGTTTTACTGAGGTGTGACGGATGAAAGCTCTCATCATGCTGGTTCGCGTGTGCGGACTGATCTCGATTGTGCTTGGCGCCATGCTGTGGGCCGGGCACGAAACGCTGGAGGGCGCGCACATCGGCATGGGCATGCTGATCTCACTGCTGGTCTTCACGCTTTCGGTTCTTGCCATGGTGAAAAAGGCCCTGGTGCCGGGCGCCATCGGCATCGTGCTCAGCCTGCTGCTGCCGGCCGTCGGCTTCATGCAGTTGCCGCTGACGTTTCACAACCTGCGCATGATCCAGGTGATTCACCTGATGGTGGCCCTGAGCATCATCGGGCTGGCGGAGCGGCTGTACTCCGCGGTGCGGGCCAGCTAATCACCGTGGCCGAGCCCTTTGTCCTGCGCGCCGAGCAGCGCATCCCGCGCCCGCTCGATGAGGTTTTTGAGTTTTTCTCGCGCGCTGAAAACCTGGAACAAATCACGCCGCCGTGGCTGAACTTCCGCATTCGCAACGTGCAGCCCAGTCCGGTTGCTGCCGGCACCCTCATCCGCTACTCACTGCGCTGGCATGTCTTCCCCATCCGTTGGACGACGCGCATCGAGACATGGCA
This sequence comes from uncultured Acidobacteriota bacterium, assembly GCA_963719655.1. Lineage (GTDB taxonomy): Bacteria > Acidobacteriota > Terriglobia > Terriglobales > Acidobacteriaceae > TOLSYN. Next base: position 30,192 of record CAVRDQ010000104.1, read on the forward strand.
GCCTCCGCACCGCTTTGTGGATCTGCAACTGCGCGGCCCCTACGCGCTGTGGCGTCACGAGCATCGCTTTGAGGCCATCCCCGGCGGCACCCTGATGAGCGATACCGTCCAGTACCGTTTACCCCTCGGGGCGCTGGGCCGGCTGGCGCATGGGCTGGGCGTGCGGCGGGACGTGGAGAGCGTCTTCGCCTATCGCCGCCTGGCCGCGGAGCGCATCTTCGGCAGCTGGCCAGGCGTTTAGCGGCCCATCTGGCAGGGTTGCACCCCCCCTCCTTCAGGACCTCACCATACAGCGTGGCAAGGTCGTGGAGGCACTGTCCTTTTGGCCAGTGGTCTTGGGCGTCTGGGCGCTGTACTTCTGGTTCAGGTTTCGCCCGGCAGAGGGTAATTTTGTAAGAAAATCTCTTGCGCCGGGGTTGGCATAATGGTTACCATGCAGTCCTCCCCCCAACTTCGGCAGTTCACGCGTTCGCGCGCGCGAGAGAAAACAATAAAATGAACATTGGTGAAACCATCCGCAACTTCCGAATGCAAAAGGGAATGTCCCAGGGAGACATTGAAAAGCGCACCGGCCTGCTGCGCTGCTACCTCTCCCGGGTCGAGAACGGCCATACCGTGCCATCGCTGGATACGCTAGCCAAGATAGCCGGCTCGCTCGATATGCCGCTCGGTCACTTCTTTGCAGAGACGCCCGCTGAGGGCGGCAACGGCAAGAGTCTTCCGCAACTCAACGAGGAGGAGGTGCGGTTCCTTTCGCAGATCCGCCGCTACTCCTCCAACCTGAATGACAGTGACCGCAAGCTGGTGCTGGCCATGGTGAAGAAGATGGCCGTGCCGGCCGTCGCCCGCTAAGGTCCTCCGCCGCGCGTCCAGGCCCGTCTCATGCTGTGGAGCGGGCCGTGGCGCGCCGGAAGCCATGTGCCACAAATCATGTGCTATAGTCCGATGAAATCAGACGGCGGCTGCAGGCTGGGCCGTCCGCCACAGGACCATCGCATCCGTGACTATTGACGAAGAACTCGCGCAGTTAGAGGACTCCTTCCGGCGTTTGAAGATTGAGTACGACATCTTCTTTGCCGGCGGCGCGAAAAAACCTCCCCTGGACACCGAGGGAAGGGTGCAGACGCTCATCAAGAGGTATTCGGAGAACGGCCGGATGAGCTTCTCGCAGCGCTACAAGCTCAACGGCTTGACGCAGCGCTATGCCGTCTTCAGCGATCTGTGGCGGCGCAAGGGGCGCATCAAGGACGAAGGCTACCGGCGTCCGCAGGATACGCTGCTGGGCGTGGGCGGCTTCGGCCACCTGGAGGACGGTCCGCCCGCCGCCAAGGGTGCCGACCTGGAGCCGGAGAGCTTCGTTCTGTTCACCACCGACACCATTGAGGTGGTGGCGCTTTACGAGGCCGTGGTGCGCGCCCGCGAGGTCGCCGGACAACCCCTGGGGGCCTTTGAATCCTTTGCCGCCTTCGTGCAGAAAAAGTCTCACCAGATTCGCGATCAGTACAAATGCCAGGCCGTCGAGTACACTGTGAAGGTGCAGGATGGCCAGGTGCAGCTGAAGGCGCGCGCCCGGAAAGACTTCTAATCCCGCAGAAAGAACTGGCCGGCCGCCGCGGCGGCTCCCCGGAAAAACCAGTGGCCCGTGATGGCCGCTTCATTCATCTCCGCTCCCGGTTTCGGCCGGCGGGCCGGCATTTGCGAGGAAAATCATGGCGAAAATTCAGCGTGCCATTTTAAGCGTTACCGACAAGAGCGGACTGGTGGAATTTGCCCGCCGGCTGGCCAAACTGGGCGTGGAACTGGTCTCCACCGGAGGCACCGCCCGCGCCCTGCGCGAGGCCGGACTGGCCGTGCGCGACATCAGCGATTTGACGGGCTTCCCCGAGATGCTGGACGGAAGGGTGAAGACCCTGCACCCCAAAGTGCATGGCGGAATCCTGCACGTGCGCTCGAACCCAACGCACGTGGCGGCCGTCAAAGAGCACGGCATTGAGCCGGTGGACATGCTGGTGGTGAACCTCTACGCCTTTGAAAAGACGGCCACCAAGCCGGGCGCTCACTTTGAGGAGATCATCGAGAACATTGACATCGGCGGCCCCTCGATGGTGCGCTCGGCGGCCAAGAATTTTCAGGACGTAGCCATCGTCACCCAGGTGGCGGACTACGACGCGCTGGCCACGGAGCTGGAATCCACGGGCGGCGAACTGAGTCTGAAGACCAAGTGGCAGCTGGCGCAGAAGGCCTTTGCCACCACCTCGGCCTACGACACGGCCATTGCCAACGCACTGGCTGAGATCACCCTGGACGAGGCCAACCGCTTCGACATCTCTCACCTGGGCAGGCCCGAGGGCTTCCCGGAGACCCTGCGGCTGCACTTCGACAAGGCCTTTGACCTGCGCTACGGCGAGAATCCCCACCAGAAGGCGGCGCTCTACAGCGATGGAACGGGGCTGGGCGTGGCCAACGGTAAACCTTTGCAGGGCAAGGAGTTGAGCTACAACAACATTGTGGACCTGCAGGCGGCGTGGGACCTGGCGCAGGAATTTACGGAGCCGGTCTGCGCCATCATCAAGCACACCAACCCCTGCGGCACGGCCACCGGCGCGAACTTGCGTGAGGCCTACGTGCGGGCGCTGGAGTGCGATCCGGTTTCGGCCTTCGGCGGAGTGATTGGCGTGAACGTCGTGGTGGATGGCGAGGCGGCCGAAGAGATGGCCAAGCTGTTCGTGGAGGCCATTGCGGCTCCTGGGTTTACGGCGGAAGCGCGCGAGTTGTTTGCCAAAAAGAAAAACCTGCGGCTGGTGGAGATCAAGGCCTTGAAGCAGCGCTGGGTGCTGAAGAACGTGAGCGGCGGCGTGCTGATGCAGGATAACGACGAGCGTCCGCTGACGGAAGCCGATTTGAAGGTGGTCAGCAAGCGCCAGCCCACGGCGGAAGAGATGCGCGCCATGCTGTTCGCCTGGAAGGTCTGCAAGCACGTGAAGAGCAACGCCATTCTGTACGCGCGCGACGGGCAGAGCGTGGGCGTGGGCGCCGGCCAGATGAGCCGCGTGGATTCCGCGCGGATTGGCGCCGCCAAGGCCGTGTTGCCGGTGGCCGGAACCGTGGCCGCGAGCGACGCGTTCTTCCCCTTCCCGGATGGCGTTGAGGTGATTGCCGAAGCCGGTGCGACGGCCATCATCCAGCCCGGTGGCTCGGTCCGCGACCAGGAGGTAATTGACGCCGCCGACCGGCTGAACCTGGCCATGGTGCTGACCGGAGTGCGGCACTTCCGGCACTAACTCTGCTGCATCTGACGGAGTGGTATTTCTGACAGCAGCCTCTAGAAGGCTGGTTGTAACCTAAGCATGCTTGGGTTATTATCCTTTTGTGAGCTCCCGCAGCTTCGACGGTGTTCTTTTTATCGTCTACTCCAACGATCATCCGCCTCGCCATGTGCACGGCTTCGCCAGCGAGGCCGAGGTGATCGTTGATTTACGTGCAGACGGTGGCGTTGCGCTGGCCGAGCGCAGGGATTGCATAAGGCCCGCGAACGCGAAGCGTTCTGACGTAAAGAAGGTTCTGGCCGCTGCGGCGCGGCATTTTGAGGGATTAGTGGAACTGTGGGAGGGAGTCCATGGCAAAACATAAGGTCGTCACGACCAACGCCGAAATTGACGGTGCCATTACGCAGGCCCAGGGCTTGAACCATGAGCCGCGGGTACTCAGCGCGGAGTACAGGCGGAGCCCAGGACTGGATCTGCTCATCCTCAAATTGAGTGATGGCCGCCGCCACCTGATTCCCCGCGAAGAGCTGCAGGGACTTCAGTCCGCCACAAAAGAACAAGTCGCAGCGGTGGAGATCGTTGGTCACGGAACTGGCCTCCATTGGCCGGCCCTCGACGTTGACCACTACGTCCCCAGCCTGCTTCGCCGCGTCTATGGCAACAGGAAATGGATGGCCGAGATCGGACGCAGCGGAGGCTCCGCCCGAAGTGTTGCCAAGAAGAAAGCCTCCCGGGCAAATGGCTTGAAAGGCGGACGCCCGAGACAGAAAGAGCCTGCGGCGATGACCGGTTAACTCTTCGCTGCGGCACGCCCGATCAGATGTCATCAAGGCGGCCGCCGAAGGGCTTCATTCCTCAAAGCTTACGATTTCCAGGACGGGCGGTGTTCCAGCATGGATGCCGCCCGGGTTGCCCCACCCATGCCCGGTGACCCTCCTCACAAGCCCGGCTTGTTACGCTCTGATAAACTTTAGGGAGATATGTCCGCACCCAATTCAAAATTCGTCCGGGCCTGCAAAGGCCTCCCTACGGACTCGACACCTGTGTGGTTTATGCGCCAGGCTGGCCGCTACATGCCCGAGTACCGTGTGATCCGCAAGCACCATTCCCTCGTCGAAATCTGCAAGAAGCCCGAACTGGCCGCGCAGGTGACTATTGAGGCCGCTGAGATTCTGCAAGTGGATACCGCCATCATCTTCGCCGACCTGCTGCTGCCGCTGGAGGTGATGGGCCTGCCCTTCCACTTCGCCGCCGGCGAAGGCCCGGTGATTGAAAAGCCCGTCCGCACGGCTGCCGATGTGGCCGCCCTGACCACCAATGGCGCACCCGACCTGATGTATGTGAGCGAAGGCATCGCCCACTGCGCCAAGCACTGGGGAGACAAGCTGCCGATCATCGGCTTCTGCGGCGCGCCGTTTACGCTGGCCAGCTACATGATCGAAGGCGGCGGCTCGCGCAACTACGTCGAGGTAAAGACGCTGATGTACAACCAGCCGCAGGTGTTTGACGAACTGCTGGCGAAGTTGAACGTCATCCTTGCCGCCTACGTGGCCGACCAGGTCAAGGCCGGCGCCGACGTCATCCAGGTGTTTGACAGCTGGGTGGGTTGCCTGAGCGTGGAGGACTACCGCAAGTACGTGTTGCCGCGCACCAGTCAGCTGATTGCGGCCATCAAGCAGACCGGCGTGCCGGTGATTTACTTCGGCACCGACAGCACCACGCTGCTGCCTTCCATGACCGAGACTTCGGCCGATGTGATTGGCTTGGATTGGCGCGTTCCGTTTGCCGAGGGCTGGAAGCTGCTGAATCATCGTCCCACGCAGGGCAATCTCGATCCCGTCACCCTCTTCGGTAGCTGGGAAGAGATCAAGCTGCGCGCCAAGGACATTCTTGACCAGGCCGAGGCGCGCCCCGGACACATCTTCAACCTGGGCCACGGCATCCTGCCGCACACTCCGGTGGAGAACGTGAAGAACCTGGCGAAGTTTGTGCAGGAGTATTCAGCCGCGCAGCGCGCTACGGTCCGCTAACCATGACGAAGCCCGCCGTCCTGCTGATTGCGCATGGAACTCCCCAGACGCTGGAGGAGATTCCGGCCTACTTGGCCAACGTGACCAGCGGGCGGCCGCTGCCTCCGGCGGTGGTGGCGGAGATTCAGCATCGTTACTCGCTGATCGGCCACTCGCCGCTGACGGAGATCACCATGCGGCAGGCCGAACTGGTGCGGCAGGAGCTGGGGCTGCCGGTGTACGTCGGCATGCGCAACTGGAAGCCCTACATCCGCGACACGGTTTTGCAGATGGCGGCCGACGGCGTGACGCACACGGTGGCCGTCTGCCTGGCGCCGCATAACTCCCGCACCAGCGTTGGGCTTTACCGCCGCGCCGTGGTGGGTGAGACCGGCAAAGCTCCGTTTACCGTGGACTTTGTTCCCGAGTGGCACAGCGAGCCTTTGCTGATTGAAGCCTTTGCCGAGCGGCTGCGCGATGGCTGGACCAAGGCCTGTGCTGCTGCGGGCGAAAAGATTCCCATACTGTTTACCGCGCACAGCGTGCCGGTGCGGACGATTGAGGCCGGCGACAACTACGAGCGCCAGACGCGAGAGACCGCCGAACTGGTGGCCGCCGCGGTGCCGGAGATTGCAGGTAACTGGCGCTTCGCCTTCCAGAGCCAGGGCATGAGCGGCGGCGAGTGGCTGGGGCCGACCGTGGAGAGCGTGATTGACGGGCTGGCCGCGGAAGGAAAGAAGCACCTCTTTCTGCAGCCCATTGGATTTGTCTGCGACCACGTGGAAGTGCTGTTCGACGTGGACATCCTGTTCAAGAATTACGCCGCCGAGCGTGGCATTGCGCTCAGCAGGCCGGAGTCGCTGAACGACTCCCCGCTATTTGCGCGCGCCGTGGCCGCCCTGGTGCGCCAACGGCTGGCGGCTCGCCCGTAAGGGGCAAGGTTTTTATAGAAACGGCCTCCGTTGAGGAGGCCGTAGTTCGATCCGCAACAGGAGCACTTATTTATGCGTATTGCAATTATCGGCGGCGGCATCAGCGGTTTGAGTGCCGCCTATTATCTGGAACAGGAACGCGCCAAGGGTGCACCTGTCGAATACACGCTGTTTGAGAGCGCGCCGCGTTTGGGCGGCGTCATGTTCAGCGATCAGATTGGCGACTGTGTCGTCGAGGGTGGCCCGGATTCGTTTTTGACCGAGAAGCCCTGGGCCAACCAGCTCTGCGCCGAACTGGGCATTGCCAACGACCTCATCGGCAGCAATGACAGCCAGCGCGTCACCTACATTCTGGTCAAAGGCCGCCTGGTTCCCATGCCGGATGGATTGATGTTCATGGTGCCCACCAAGCTGATTCCCACGGCCCTGACAAGGCTCTTCAGCTGGAGCACGAAGTTCAAGATGCTGGGCGAGTTGCTGCATCCGCCGAGCCCGGTGCACAAGGATGAGACGGTGGCGCAGATGGTGGAGCGCCACTTCGGCAGCGAAGTAGTGGACCGTTTGGCCGACCCTCTGCTGAGCGGAGTGTATGGCGGCGATGCCGCGTCCTTGAGCGTGCGGGCCGTGCTGCCCAAGTTCGTGGAGATGGAAGAGAACTACGGCTCGCTGTGCAAGGCCATGCTGGCCGGGCGCAAGAAGATGGCCGCCATGCAGAAGGCCAAAGGGTACAAGCCCAAGCCGCTGTTCAGCTCGCTGAAGGGCGGCATGCAGCAGATGATTGACGCCATCGTGGCGCGGCTGACGCCGCAGTGGATCAAGCTGAATACCAACATTGAGAGCCTGCACCAGAAGGACGGCGGCTGGGAGCTGACGACCGCGGCAGGCGTGGAGCAGTACGACTCGGTCATCTTCGCCACCCCGGCGCGCATTGCCAGCCAGATGCTGAAGTCCACCGACGCGCAGTTGAGCGATGACCTGGGACGCGTGGAGTACAGCAGCAGCATCACCTGCACCCTGGGTTACAAGCGCGACGATCTGAAGATGTGCAAGCCGGGCTTTGGATTTTTGATCCCGCGCAGCGAAGGCACTCGCATGCTGGCGACGACCTTCGTCCACACCAAGTTTCCCTTCCGCGCGCCGGACAACAAGGCCCTGGTGCGCTGCTTCCTGGGCGGAGCCAACGACCAGGCGGTGCTCAACCTGACGGACGCGGAAGTGACGGCGCAGGTTCGTCAGGAGCTGCGGCAGATTACGGGCATCACGGCCGAGCCCTGGTTTGTGAAGGTCTACCGCTGGGATCGCGCGATGGCGCAGTACACGCCCGGGCATCTGGAGCGCATTGAGCGCATCGGCGAGACCCTGAAGCGCATCCAGAATCTTTCCATCGCCGGCAACTTCTACAAGGGCATCGGCGTGCCGGACTGCATCCGCACGGGCAAGGAAGCGGCGGAGCACATGGCCGCGCTGGCGCGCGAGACGGCAAAGGCATAACGCGGAGCATCAAAATTGTGCTATCCCCCACATCTGGCCACTACTGGCAGATGTGGGAATCTATGCCTTAGAATCGCCGACACTATGACCAGCAAGAGCAAGTACCGCGTAGTTTTTGGCTTGGTGGCTGTCATCCATTGTGTTCTGACCTTTGTTTTCACCGCGTGGTCAATCGGCTGGTCAATGATCTTACTTGATACAGGCTACAAGGTAGTTCCGATCGGCTTGGAGATTGTCAGTGCCATCGATCTTCTTCTGTCACTACCGGCGCTGCTGCCACTGGCAAAGCTGGCCTTATATCTAGGCTTCCCTGATCCCGTAAGCCCAATCTACTTTCCGCTTCCTGTAATCAATAGCTTGCTGGTGGCTTTCCTCGTGACCTCAACACTGCGGTGGCTTGACGCTCGTCGGCAAGAGCGTGGGAAGCTACCTTCTTCATAGTTGCATCCGTGGACGAGGGAAGAAATCAGATTGTCACGACACAGGTTGCTGGTGATACCCCTTTACTCGCAACATTGTCGCTGTATGCGTTACCATCGTGGACGCCATGCCGCGCATTCTGATCGTCGAAGACGAAGTTCATCTGGCCCAGGGGTTGCTGTTCAACCTGGAGGCCGAAGGTCTTGAGGCCGTGGCCGTGGAGAGTGGCGAGCTGGCGCTGGACCGTCTGCTGAAAGACCTGGAGAGCTTTGATGCCATGGTGCTGGACGTGATGCTGCCGGGCATCAACGGCTTTGAGGTGGCGGCGAAGCTGCGCGAGGCGCAGAACTACACGCCCATCCTGATGCTGACCGCCCGCGCGCGGCCCGAGGATGTGTTGAAGGGCTTTGCCAGCGGCGCCGACGATTACCTGCCCAAGCCCTTTGACCTGGCGATTCTGCTGGCGCGCGTGCACGGATTGTTGCGCCGCACCGGTTGGGCTCGGCGGCAGACGGAGCCTGTGGCCGTTGAGACGCCCGCTCCGGAGATCTTCCACTTCAACGGCCGTACGTTGGACTTTTCGACCCTGGAGCTAACCTCTCCGGAGGGCAAGGCGCAACTGACGCTGATGGAGGCGAGCCTGCTGCGCTACTTCCTGGAGCATCCCAATCGCAACGTGAGCCGCAAACAGATTCTGGAAGAGGTGTGGGGGCTGCACGAGGACACCGACACGCGCGCCATTGATAACTTCATCGTGCGCCTGCGCCGCTACATTGAGGATTCGCCCGGAACTCCGAAGCTGCTGTTGACGGTGCGCGGCGTGGGCTACCGTTTTCTGAGCGAGTAGGCTCTTTAGGACGGCAAACTTCTTTTCGGAATACGATTACCAGCGATCTCCCCAACCAAGACGCTTCAACCGCCGCCAGTCGTCTTTGTGCGAGCGCGTGGCGGTGATCTGCTTGACGTTGCCTTCCGTGCAGAGGGTGAGCTGCGCGTAGCCACTGAAGATGCGGGGATGGCGCAGGATGCGCGCGGAGCCGGGTGCTGCGTCCGAATCCGCGGCAAAAAAATCCTCACGGGCCACGGCCATGTAGCTGAACTTCTCGTCCTCGTGGCCGAGCTCGGCATCTTTCAGGCGGCGATGTTCGGCCGTGCGTTCAACGCGGGCGGCGAAGTGGCACCAGTCGTTAGAGGCCATGGGGCATGGCTGCTGATTGGGGCAAGGCGCCACGATGTGTGCGCCATCCTTAAGCAACTGTGTACGCGCCGAAAGAATGTTGGCGAAACCGGCGACCGTGCCGGGCTCGACCAGGATAAGCATCCCTTTGCAGCGCGCCCAGGCCTTGGTCACCAGTGTAGTGCGCTGGGCGGCCGAAAGCTCGTTGAGCGCGTAGGAGCAGAGCACGAGGTCGCAGGGCTCCGCGGGCAGGGCCGAAGTGAGGTCGGCGACATGCCATTGCGCCTGGCGCAGCGCGGGGTGCGGAGCCGAGTCGGCCATGCGCCGCCCTACTTCCACCAGGGCGGAATCACGCTCTACGGCCGCGACGGAAACGAGCGAAGGAAAAACCTCGCAGGCGGCCCACAGGGCTGTGCCGGGACCGCTGCCAAGATCGAGCCCCGAGTGCGGAGCAAAATTTGTTCCCTCGGCGGCCCAACGAATTGCGTGGAAGACGGCGGCGTAAGTGGCGGGCAGGCGCACCCCCAGGTAGGCAGCGCGATCGGCGGAGTTGGTCATCGGGCGCGTGTTGGAGCGCGGCTCGCGATAGTTCCGGCTCAAGCGTTCGGCGGCCACGCGAAGCTCGGCCAAAGGGTGCGCACTTAGTTCGCGCTCCACGGCCTGTCGCAGCGGCGGTGGCAGTTGCATCAGCGGCCCTGGGAGCGGCGGTAGGCCACCACGTTGCGCTCATGTTGGTCGAAGGTGGCGCTGAAGCGATGGCGTCCGCTGCCGTCTCCGATGGCGACGAAGAAGAGATCGTCGGTGGGCTCCGGATGCATGGCGGCCTTGAGCGAGGCCGCGCCGGGATTGGCGATGGGCCCCGGTGGCAGCCCAGCGACCCGATAGGTGTTGTAGGGCGAATCCGATTGCAGATCGCTCTGGTAAATGGTGCCGCGATAGGTGCCGCGCAGCAGCGCCGCGTAGACCACGGTTGGGTCGGCCCCGAGTGCCATGTTCTTGCGCAGGCGGTTGCTGTAGACGCCGGCGATGAGCGCGCGCTCGTCCGGAGCCGCGGTTTCCTTCTCCACGATGGAGGCCAGGGTGACCGTGCGGTGCACGTCGGAGTGCAGGCCGAGGGCGTTGGCCTCGTGCTGGAAGCGGCGCACCATGATCGAGCAGATGTCATGCATGCTCATGCTGCGGCTGAACTGGTAGGTGTCCGGGAAGAGATAGCCCTCGAGTGACTTGGCGCCGGGGTCCATGGCGTGGACGAGTGCGAGATCGTGCGTGGCGACTTTGAGAAAATCCTCGTGCTTGCCCAGGCCCGCGGCTTCAACGGCCGTGGCGATCTCGTAGAGGTTGAAGCCCTCCGGCACGACGACCGTGTGCATCAGAACGTCTCCACGGACGATGCGGTGGAATACCTGGAGTGTGTTGGCCGCGCGCTGGAAGCTGTATTCGCCGGCCTTGAGGCGGCGCTTGGGCTGGCAGTAGTGCAAGGCCTGAAAGGCCCAGCGGCTGCGGATGACGCCATGTTCTTCGAGAGAGGCGGCGATCGAGGTCGAACTCGACCCGGCGGGGAAAACCAGTATCTGCTGCGAGGCAGGAGCCACCGGCAGGACGAGCGCCCAGGCCAGAAAGCCCAGTGCCGCCACGAACAACAAGCCAATCAGACGACGCATGCCAACAGTGTAGATGAGGCGCGTGCCGGGTTCCAAGCCGGAGGGAACCGAGTGATGAACGAAAGCTGGAAAACAGGTGGAGTCTTGAGGAAGCTCAGAGCAGTCGCAGGGCGGGGATGGGCGGGGTTGGGGCGGAGCGTTCTCCGCCCAGGGCCACAATCCATCCGGCCATCTCCTCGCGCAGCGCGCCGACGTTGAGGCCGCCGTAGGTGCCGGGAAATTCCTGCAACTTGACGAGCGCGTGATTGAGCTGCCCGTAGGCTCCGCGAGGGTTGCCGCGCTGGTGGTGGTGCATGGCGCAGGAGAGCTGAATCAGCGCCTGCACGAAGGTCTTCTGCGGCAGCAGCGAGCGGCGCCACTGCTCCTCCCAGAACTCGTGGGCCAGAAAGAAGTTGCCCTCGCGGTAGGCGGCAAGGCCCTGGGCCATTGCGCCGGTCGTCCAGTCGAACTCCGCTGCCTCGCTCAAGTGTTTCGGGCTCCGGCAACAGAGTAACATCGCGCGGCCGGTTCACGGCGCCTGCGCAACGCACTCGGCGATTGATCAGGCTGGCCCGTCCGCCGGGCCGGGAGTAAAATGTGCCGGACGCCGCGCCATTCGATTTACGCGACCCGAATTGCGAACTCAACGCGGGCAGCGGCCACCATGGGAGTATTGCTTTGTCACTCGTTAGACAATCGTTTTCCTGGAATCGGATGACCCTCAGAAACATCGCTCTCTGCGGGCTGCTGCTGGCCGCTCTCTCCACCTTCGTCGCCGCGCAGGCTCCGGTGGCCGCCATGCCGTCGAATCCCCATGCCGCCGATGCCGACTGGTGGAAGCACGCGGTCATCTACGAGCTGTATCCGCGGAGCTTTGCCGACAGCAACAACGACGGCACAGGCGATTTGAACGGCATCACCCAGCATCTGGATTACCTGCAAAAGCTCGGCGTGGATGCCATCTGGATGACGCCCATGTTTCCCTCGCCGCAGGTGGATTTCGGCTACGACGTCAGCGACTATCGCGCGGTGGACCCGCAGTACGGCACGCTCAAGGACTTCGATCGCCTGGTCAGCGAAGCCAAAAAGCGCAACATCAAGATCATTCTGGACTTTGTGGTGAACCACACCAGCGACCAGCACAAGTGGTTCCAGGAATCGCGCAGCTCGCGTACCAACCGTTACCGCGATTTCTACATCTGGCGTGATGGCCGCGCGGCGAATGAGCCGCCCAACAACTGGCGCAGCCTGTTCGGCGGACCCAGCTGGAAGTTCGACGCCACCACCGGGCAGTACTACTACCACTTCTTTTATCCCGAGCAGCCGGACCTGAACTGGCGCAATCCGAAGGTGGAGCGCGAGATGTTCAACACCATGCGCTGGTGGTTCAAGCGCGGGGTCTATGGCTTCCGTCTGGATGCCGTGGACGTGCTCTACGAAGATCCGAAGCTCAGGGACAACCCACCGCTGGAGGGCACGGACGCCTACGGCGGACCGAAGCAGGATCGCATTTACGATCACAGCATTCCCGAGGTGCACGCCGCGCTGCAGCGCATGCGCAAGGTGGTGGATGAATATCCCGGGCGCGTGCTGATTGGCGAGACATGGACGAACACTCCGAAGGAGCTGGCCGAATACTACGGTCCGCACAACGACGAGTTGCAGTTGCCCATGTACTTCAACTTCACCACCATCAACAAGCTGGACGCAGCGCGCTTCCGCGAGCGCATTGAAGCCGTGGAGACGAACTCGGCCGGGGGCTGGCCGGTCTTCGTGCTCAGCAATCACGACATCATCCGCCAGGTGGACCGTTACACTCCGGCGGGCGCGGACAAGGACCAGGTGGGACGGCTGTTGGCCGCCATGTACCTCACGCTGCGCGGCACGCCGATCCTCTACATGGGCGAGGAGCTCGGGATGCGCAACAACGATCCGCTGCGGCGCGAGGATGTGAAGGATATCATCGGAAGGTTGGCCTGGCCCAAGGACAAAGGCCGCGACGGCGAGCGCACTCCCATGCAGTGGGATGCGACGGTGAACGCCGGATTCAACACGGGCGCCGCGACCTGGCTGCCCGTGGGCGCCGACTACCCGACGCGCAACGTGGCCGTGGAATCCAGTGACGCGGGATCGGTACTGAACTGGTATCGCCGGCTGATTGAGCTGCGCCGCAGTGTGCCCGCGCTGAGCGAGGGCGACTACCGCACGCTTCCGGTGAGCGACGAGCACGTGCTGGCCTTCTCCCGCACGGCCAAGGGTAAGAGCGTGGTGGTGCTGCTGAACATGAGCGGCGATCAGCAGGCGGTGTCGCTGGCCGATGTGGCGGGGCACGGTGTGCGCGTGCTGGCCGCGACGGAGGCTTCGGTGAATGGGGCGCAGGTCAAGCTCTCCGCTTACGGGGTCGTGGTGGCCGAGGTCGAGTAGCGCGAGCCAGTACATATTGCCGTAGGCCCTTTGTGCGGCGTGCGCCGTGTGAGCGGTGCACAATGCTTGCACCCTTCCAACTTTGCGTTTAGTGTTCATAGCCGATGCGCTTTGAACGTAGTTGCGGAGTGCTGCTTCACCCCACCTCGTTGCCCGGCCCCTACGGCTGTGGCGACCTCGGTCCGGAGGCCTTCGCCTTTCTCGACTTCCTCGGCGCGGCCGGCCAGAAGATCTGGCAGGTGCTGCCCCTGAACCCCACCGGCTACGGCGACTCGCCTTACCAGTGCTTCTCGGCCTTTGCCGGCAACCCGCTGCTCATCAGTTTGGATCGGCTGGTGGAGCAGGGTCTGCTCCACCGCAAAGACCTGGCGGACCTGCCGGAGTTTCCGCGCCGCACGGTGGACTATGGACCGGTGATTGCCTGGCGCATGAGCAAGCTGCGGCTGGCGTCGGAGCGCTTTTTCGCCTCGCTGGCGGCCGCGCCCGGCGGTGCCCACCAGGTTGAGTACGACGCCTTCCGCACGGAACACGCCGCGTGGCTCGACGACTTTGCGCTCTTCATGGCCGCCAAGGATGCGCACGGCGGCGTGGCCTGGAATCAATGGGAGCCGGCGCTGGCCGCGCGCGAGCCGAAGGCCCTGGAGCAATGGCGCAAACGCCTGGCCACGGGCATCGCCGAGCACACCTTCTGGCAATTCGAGTTCTTCCGCCAGTGGAACGCCCTGCGCGCGGAGTGCACCCGAAGGGGCATCCGCGTGATGGGCGACGTGCCCATCTACGTGGCGCATGACAGCGCCGACGTGTGGACGGCGCGCGAGTACTTCTGGCTGGACGAGGCCGGCAACCCGACGCGCGTCAGCGGCGTGCCGCCGGATTACTTCAGCGCCACAGGCCAGCTCTGGGGCAATCCCACTTATCGCTGGGCGAAGCTGGAACAGGATGGCTTCCGCTGGTGGATTGCCCGCATGAAGGGCGTGCTGAACCTGTACGACATGGTGCGGGTGGATCACTTCCGCGGCTTTGAGGCCTACTACGAGATTGCCGCCAGCGAAAAGACGGCGGCCAACGGCGTGTGGATCAAGGCTCCCGGGGCAGCGCTGTTTGAGACGCTGGTGCGCGAGCTGGGCGAGTTGCCCATCGTCGCCGAAAACCTGGGCAACATTACGCCGGAGGTCGAAGCCATTCGCACCCGCTTCGGACTGCCCGGCATGGCCATCCTGCAATTTGCCTTCGGCACCGATCCGCAGGCGCCATCGTTCCGTCCGCATAACTACCAGCGCCACCTGGTGGCCTATACCGGAGGCCACGACAACGACACGGCCATCGGTTGGTGGACGAGCGGCGTTGGCGACACAACGCGCAGTGAAGAGGAATTGCGCGAGGAACACGAGCTGGCCGGCGCCTATCTTGGACTGCATGGCGATCCGGTGAACTGGGCGATGATTCGCACGCTGCTGGCGAGTGTGGCCGATACGGCGCTGGTCCCCATGCAGGATGTGTTGGGCCTGGGCGGTGAGGCGCGGATGAACCTGCCCGGGCGCATGGGCGGCAACTGGCGTTGGCGCTACGAAGCTGGTCAACTGCTGCCGGCGATGACCGTGCGGCTGGCCTCCATGGTGCGTTTGTACGAACGCTGAACTGGCCTGGCGCAAAGCTAGTGGGAAGAGATTCGAGTGACACGCGGAGCCGGGACGTTGCGCGCCCCTCCGATAAGGCAGGGGACCAGAGCGATGAATCGACCGCGCCGCAACACCTGGCAGATCTTCAACATGAGCTTTGGCTTCTTCGGGATCCAGATTGGCTGGAACCTGCAGATGGCCAACATGAGCGCCATCTACGAGTACCTGGGCGCCAAGGCCGATCAGATTCCCATCCTCTGGCTGGCCGCGCCGCTCACCGGACTGCTGGTGCAGCCGATCATTGGATACGCCAGCGACCACACCTGGGGGCCGCTGGGCCGCCGCCGTCCGTACTTCCTGGCCGGAGCCATTCTCAGCTCATTGGCGCTCATCCTGATGCCGCAATCGAGCGCATTGTGGATGGCCGCCGGGCTACTGTGGGTGCTGGACGCCTCCATCAACATCAGCATGGAGCCCTTCCGCGCTTTTGTGGCAGACATGCTACCGGACGAGCAGCGCACCGGCGGCTTCGCCATGCAGAGCCTGCTGATCGGACTGGGCGCCGTGCTGGCCAACCTGCTGCCATGGCTGCTCTCCAACCACTTCCACCTGCGCACGGAGGCCGCAGGCGCACACGCCATTCCGCTGGCCGTGCGCTTGTCGTTCTACATCGGCGCGGCGGCGTTCCTTTCGGCCGTGCTGTGGACGGTCTTCACCACCCCGGAGTATCCGCCTGAGGATATCGAGGCCTTCCGCCGCCAGAAGGCCGAGGCCGCACGCACGGGATTCTTCGAGCGCATCGAACACTCGCTCAAGGAGATCATTACGGCCATGCTGGAGATGCCGGTCGTGATGCGCGACCTTGCGCTGGTGCAGTTGCCCACATGGCTGGGACTGTTCTGCATGTGGCTGTACTTCCCGGTGGCCGTGGCCCATAACGTCTTTGGCGCCGTGGATCAGAGCTCTCCGCAATTTACCAGCGGCGTGGAGTGGGCCGGCCTGTGCTTTGGCGTGTACTCCGCCGTGTGCTTTGCCTTCAGTTTTGCGCTGCCCGCGCTGGCTCGCCGGTTGGGCCGCCGCAACACGCACAGCCTGTGCCTGGGGTTGGGCGCCGCGGGACTGATCTCGGTGGCCTTCATCCATCAGCCCGCGCTGCTGTTCTTGTCCATGGCGGGCGTGGGCGTGGCCTGGGCCAGCATTTTGTCCATGCCGTACGCGGTGCTGGCCGCCAGCCTGCCGCAGGAGCGCACCGGCGTCTACATGGGCATCTTCAACTTCTTCATCGTGCTGCCGGAGATCGTCGCATCACTGTGCTTTGGTCCGGTGATGAACCATCTGCTGCACAACAACCGCATGGCCGCCGTCGTCGCCGGAGGCTTCTTCCTGCTGCTGGCTGCCGCCCTGATGCAACGCGTACGCAGCCAGGGAACGGCGTAGGTCTTCGGCTTGATCTTCGAGTGGAACAGGGCGCCGCGAGCGCTCTGTTTTATTTGTCGGGATGTACCGCGACCAGGGTGGTCTCCACCGGCACGCCGCGGGAGATCTTGACGCGCAGCAGAGCCTCGAAGGGCTTCAATTCGTCGACGGTCTTCACGTCCAGCTTGGCCAGTAGTTCTTCCAAGGTTTCCTTGTGGCACAGGTACTCGACCGCACCCTGCGTCCCGAAGGTGGTGGTGCCGGCGACGATCAGCACCAGGCGGGAACTCTCCAGCCCGCGCTTGTAGCCGATGACGGCATAGTCCTCGGTGAGTGACTGGTTGGAGGGGCTGGCCAGCGACTGCAGGGGCTCGCCCGTCTGCGGATTGATGGTGGCGATGGCCAGGTCGCCCCTGCGCGGGCCGGCAGTCACGCGCTGGAAGACGAAGTGGCGGGTGCTGGGAATGTCGCGCAGCGTCAGGTTCTCGGCCGGCGAGCCGAGGAAGATCAGGTTGTTCTGCTTCAGGTCGTCCAAGGAAAACAGACTGCCTCGCTTGACCCGCAGAGAGGCGTGCAGGCGGGCGAAGACCTCGTCCAGTTCATGCACGGCCAGCACTTCTCCAACGCCGGTGTAGTGATCAAACACCTTGCCGGCGGCCACATCGGCCGGTGTGGCGGAGGTGGAGTAGCGCAGGCCGGTCTCCGGGCGTCCGACGAAGGTCGCATTGCTGAAGACCACCCAGGGCTCGTAGGCCGGCGCAAGAAAGGGTGCCCAGAAGAGCTGGATCGAGGCCGGAACCGCCTCACCCGGTGCGGCTATGGGTGCCGGGGCAGGGGGGCGGCGCAGGAGGGTGGCTCCCAGGGCCGCCACGGCCAGCGCCAGCAGAATGGAGAGCACGGGTACGGCGAAGCTGCCCAGGCGCGGCCTGGCGTCCGGGTGACTCTCCGGCAGAGCATGCGGGTGGCCGTTGCCCTCTACCGCGTCACCGTTCTTCGAGTGGCGAGGATTCTCATGGAAGTGCAGGGCGTAGTTGCCCTTGGGAAGCTCGACCAGGATGCGGTCATCCGTACCGTCACTTGAGTAGTATGAGGCGAGCTTGGTGCGCAGGCGTCCGGCCTGCACGCGAATCACCGAGTCCAACTGGGGATCGAAATCCTCCGAGCGGTGAAAGACCTCGGTGGCGATTTGATATTCCTTGATGGTGGCGCCGGGGTGATCGAGAGACTGCTCCGCCAGATAGCGGAGAAGCTTACACAGGGACTCGGAGTTATGGAGCGCCTCACTCCTGGCCATTCGTTCGATCTGTTCCAGCACCGCCTCTCGATTGAGCACGACAGGTATGATGTCACGGATGTAACAAAGATGAAACATTTTTTGTAAATGATTGATTAAAAAGGGCCCCATTGGGTTACCGTGACAAACCTGTCGAAACTTGTTTCTTCCCGCCTGTGGGGACAGACTCCGCCGTGGATTTGTGATATCTAGCAGTGTGTTTAGCTGACCGGACACGGTGTCCCAAGCAGGCGCCGGCCGGGAGCAAAGCCCAGTCGAAGGGGATTGTTTAGAAGACCCCGGGCAGGGTGCAAACGAGTCCATTGTTCAGGGTTGAGGTGCTTCCCGAATCCGGAGCGCGGCACAGATTACAAGAGACAACACAACGCAAGCTCCGTTTCACACTCTCCTCGATCGCTTTGATGGGACACTCGTTTCTTGGACTTGATTCATGGAGGAACTATGAAGCAGTTCGCCAAAGTCTGTTTGCTGGTAGCCCTTGTGCTGCTGGTGGCCGGCATTGTGGCCATGGCGCAATCGGATGCGGCCCGCGTGGTCGGCACCGTGAGCGATCCATCGGGTGCTGCAATCCCGGGCGCAACCATTAACGTCATCAACATGGGAACCAACCAGAAAATTACTGTTCAGAGCCAGGCCGACGGCAACTTTGTTGTCACCGCCCTGCAGCCGGGCAACTACCGGGTCGAGGCCAGGAAAGAGGCCTTCAAGGCAGAAACCGCAAAGATCACTCTGGATATCGCCCAGGTGCAGCGCGTGAACTTCAAGCTGCAACTCGGCTCGACGGCGGAAACCATCAACGTGACCGACGAAGTTCCTTTGGTGGAAACCACCACCTCGTCGGCCGGTGAAGTCATCCAGGGCCGCCAGGTCATCGAACTTCCACTCAACGGCCGCAACTACACCCAGTTGGCCACCCTGACCCCGGGCGTGACCCGTGGCGCATACGCCGATGAGGCCACCGGCAGCAGCAGCCAGTCTGAGACCTGGCGCTACAGCGATACCGGCGGCGCGGCGCTCAGCGTCAACGGCCTGCGTCCGCAGGCGACCAGCTACCTCTTTGATGGCATCAACAACCAGGAAGGCCTGGTCAACACCATCGTCATCTTCCCGGTGCTGGAGTCCATCGCCGAGTTCAAGATGACCACCAGCTTGGCGCCCGCCGAATACGGCGGACCCTCCGCCATTCAGGCCGGCTCAAAGGCTGGCACCAACCAGATTCATCTGCTTGCCGACTGGTATCGCCGCGGCGTCGGTGTAGCCAACCCGTGGGGAGATAAAATTCCTCCCCCCTTCCAGCGGAATCAGTTTGGCGCCATTCTGAGTGGCCCCATCTGGAAGAATAAGGTCTTCGGTTCGGTCGACTACCAGGGCTGGCGCATCAAGCAGCCGGTCTCCGATGGCCCGACGCACGTTCCGACCTCCGACATGCAGGCAGGCAACTTCACCGAACTGCTGGCTCCTGGCACGGGTATTGCCACATCACTGCCATACTCCGGCCTGCCCGGTTGCACGGCCGCCATGGGGACGGACCCGACAGCGTTTACCCCTGGCATGGGCTACATCTTCAACCCGGCGAACTGCCTGCCCTTCGGCTGGGATCCGATCAACCACGTTCCCGGTACCCAGATCAACATCATCCCCACCGCCAGCCAGAACTCGGTTGGCATCAAGTACCTGAACGCCTTCCCGGCGCCGAATCTTACGGGCTACCACCCTTACAACCTGGACAACAACTTCCAGCCGCATCGGGAACAGCACCAGAACAACGACGACTACGATTACCGTTTGGACTACGTAGCGACGCCGAAGGATAATTTCTTTGCGCGTTACTCGATGGGCCAGGACCTGCTGCAGACAACCGATCGTCTGGTTGACACCGGCCACGACCTGCCTTCGGGCTTCGGCTCGGGCACCAACCCGCAGCATCCGCGGCAACTGGCCGTGGGCTACACGCGTATCATCAACAACAACCTGGTCAATGAATTCCGCTACGGCTACAATCGCCCGTACTACGGCTATGAGCAGCCTGGCTTCGGCACTGCGGAAGGCGCCAACCTGGGCATTCCCAACGCCAACACCAGCCCGCTGCTGGGCGGCATGCCGCTGATCGGTGGCTGGAAGGGTGAACTCGAGTACGTCGGCGATTACGGTCCGTATGTCGTCGTGCAGAAGATCAACCAGTTTGCCGACTCCATGAGCCTGACGCACAAGAACCATACCTTCAAGTTTGGCGTCAGCGTCCAGCACAAGGATGTCAACTTCACGCAGGCCAACGTCGCCAAGGGCTACTTCTGGATTGACGACAACAACGAGCCCCAGTATTCGGGCCTGCCGGGAGCTTACACCGGCTTCGGAACCTTCACCGGAAACGAAATCTCCGAGTTGGTGGGCGGCTTCATGGGCGCCTATCAGATCGGCGTGTTCAACGGCTACTACAAGACGCGCAACTGGGAGACCAACCTGTTCGCCCAGGACGACTTCCGCGTCAACCGCAAGTTGACCATCAACTACGGTATCCGCTACGACGTATTCACCTGGCCGTTTGAAACCAACAACCGTCAGTCGAACTTCGATCCGCTGACGGGAACCCTCATCGAAGCCGGCACGCCGGGTTACTCGCGCGCGCTGGTCAACACCCCGATGAACAACTTTGCTCCACGCCTTGGTTTTGCCTATGACGTGAAGGGCGACGGCAAGATGGTCGTCCGCGGCGGCTACGGCATCTTCTACTACCAGGAGCGCGGCGGCGTCGGCACGCAGCTTTCCAATAACCCGGATTACAACGGCAGCCAGACCTACTCGGCCTGCCCGAACTTCCCGGATTGCAGCACCGGCTACCGCACGACGCTGAGCGGCATGGCGCCCTACGGCACCAGCAACCCGAACAGCTCGGTTGCCAACGGCGCACTGCCGGTGGGCCAGGTCACCTTCAACCCGACGAACCTTGCCGGTGCGAACGTGATCTACTACCCGCAGAACAGCCCGGTCAGCAACGTACAGCAGTGGAACGTGCAGGTTGAGCACGCCATCGCCAAGGACACCTCGGTGAACCTGGCTTATGTCGGCGCCTTCATGTCTCACCTGGCCACCAGCTTCAACGCCAACGGCGCGGAGCTCGGAACCGGCACCAAGTGGTTCCCGAACATCTCTGCCATCAACGAGTACGGCATGGTGGGCAGCGGCAAGTACAACGGCTTCCAGGCTCGCATGAACCGCAAGATGAGCCATGGATTGCAGTACACCCTGGCCTACACCTGGTCGCACACGCTGGATAACGTGGGTGGCGCGCTCAGCAACGGCTCCAACAACATCTACGTTGGGCCGGGCGGCGCACCGCTGCTGAAGTACAGCTACGGCAACAGCAACACCGATCAGCGCCACGCGCTGGTGGGCTCCATGCTGTACGATCTGCCATTCGGCAAGCACCGTCAGTTCCTGAACGACATTCCGACGGCGCTTGATTACGTCATCGGCGGTTGGCAGTGGAGCAACATCGTCAGCCTGGCTCGCGGCGTGCCGTTCAACGTCACATACAACGGCTTCCTCGCTGATTACACCGGTGGTTGCAGCGTTGGACGCCACGGAGATGTCTGGCTCTCCTGCCCCGCGGGCGCTTTGACCGCGGCTCCGTCTGGTACGGTGGGCAACCTGGCCCGTAACTACTTCTACGGTCCGGGAACCCACCAGTGGGACACGACGCTCTCCAAGAGCTTCATGGTCTACAAGGTGAAGACGGAGTTCCGCGCCAATGTCTACAACCTGCTGAACACGCCGCAATTCCAGAATCCAAATGGAGAAGTGACGAGCGGCAGCGGCAACTTTGGAATACTGAATGCAGTACGTACCGCTACGCAGCGTTCGTTGGAGCTGGTGCTTCGCGTATCGTTCTAACCCTGAGCGCAACCCGGGGGACAGGTTCGCCTGTCCCCCTTTTTTCGCACAACGCCGCACTATTTGAGGCATGGCGCCACCATGAAGCCCTCTCGTACCAGGCAGTACGCCATTTTTGCGCTTGTACTCCTACTGTCACTTCTCTCTACGGGCTGGGCCCAGGCGCCCGTCATCAGCAAGGTAGAGCCGCCCAACTGGTGGGTGGGACTGCCGCATGATCCGCTGCTGCTTTTGACCGGGGAAAACCTGAACGCGGCCCAGATCGCGACGCACTATCCCGGCGTCACGGTTCAGCGGCTCAATGCCAGCGCCGACGGCCATTACCTCTTCGCCCGCATTCACCTGGCAAAGACCGCCGCCGCCGGCCGCGCGGAGTTCGAAGTGCGCTCGGCCAAAGGCGCAATCAAGGTGGCTTGGCCGCTGGAAAAGCGCAGCAAGGTGGCCGAGACCGGCAACGGTCTGCACACGGACGACATCTTGTACCTCATCATGCCGGACCGCTTCGCCAACGGCGATCCGTCGAACGACGATCCCCCCGGGGCCACGGTGAAGCATGACCGCGCGGCTGCCAAGGGCTACCACGGCGGCGACCTGAAGGGCGTAGAGCAGCATCTCGACTATCTGCAGGAGTTGGGCGTGACCGCCGTGTGGCTGACCCCCTGGTGGAAGAATTCCAGCCACGCCAGCGACTATCACGGCTACCACGTCACCGACTTTTACGCCGTGGACGAGCACTTTGGGAGCCTCGGCGAGTTGCAGCACTTCGTCGCCGCGGCACACGCGCGCGGCATCAAGGTGGTCAGCGATTACGTGGCCAACCACATCGGGCCTGGCAACCGCTGGGCCGACGATCCGCCAACGCCGACCTGGCTGCATGGCACGCGGGCCAGTCACTTGGAGCCGAAGTACGACTTCTGGCCGCTGGTGGACATCCACTCCACCGAGCGCGAGCGTCGCCCGGTGATTGAAGGATGGTTCGTCAACAAACTGCCCGACCTCAATCCCGACGACCCGCTGCTGGAGGAGTACCTGGCCGACAACGCCATCTGGTGGATGGAGTCGGCGCACTTTGATGCCTATCGCCTGGACACCTTCCCCTACTCGTCGCGTGAGTCGTGGAGCAAGTGGCATCGCACGCTGCGCGAGGTCTATCCGCGGGTTACATCGGTGGCAGAATGTTTTGACCTCAGCCCGGTGGTGACCAGCTACTTTGAGGGGGGACGAAAGGTTCGCGGCGTGGACTCGGGCGCGACCACGGTCTTCGACTTCCCGTTGTATGGCGCTCTGCGCGCCGTACTGGTCCACAATGAGCCGGTCGGAAAGCTGGTAAACGTTCTCCAACAGGACTACCTCTATCTGCATCCCGAGGGGCTGTACACCTTCTTTGGCAATCACGACCAGCCGCGGCTGATGAGCGAGAAGGGCGCAACGGTGGCCAAGCTGAAGGCTGCATTCAGCCTGTTGCTCACCCTGCGCGGAGTTCCCGGAATTTATTCCGGCGATGAGATTGCGATGACCGGCGGCGAGGATCCGGAGAACCGTCACGACTTTCCCGGCGGCTGGCCGGCCGATGCGCACAACGCCTTTACCCAGGCGGGCCGTACCGCGGGCGAACAGGAGGTTTTCGCGCACGTGCAGCAGTTGAACCGCCTGCACCGTCAGCATCGCGCCCTGCAGGCGGGCGCTTTGACCACGCTTGCCTACACCGATACATCCTTTGCCTATCTGCGCAGCCAGGGCGAGGATCGCCTGCTGGTGGTCTTCAACGCAGCGGAGAAGGCGCAGACCATTGCAGTGAGCCGGGCCGACACGCCGCTCACAAACATTTCTTCGGCCGCACCCCTTCTGGAGGCGGGACCTATCAGCGTGACGCCGGAAAAGCTCACGGTGGAGGCAGCCCCCATGTCGGTTGCGATTTATAGCCTGAAGTAACTCTTTCCGTCCCCCGGAAAGAAGAAGAGGCCGGTGCGCGCCGCTCCACGCCGCCGGCCTTTTGCTATTGGCCTGTGCGTTCCAGGGTGAACCCGCTCCCGGCGGAGGCCTCATCGCCCCTTCCGCAGGCGCACACCCGATGGAAAAGTTGGCTGGAATTGTCCCAATAGTCGAGGGGTTGTGCCGGCGGAGAAATTCCTGCGAATAATCTGTCCAGAACGCGCCATCTCCTTGTTGCTCATTGCCGTTGGTGCTATAAGTTACGGCAGTAATGGAGCCGTTCTGCAAGCGCCCTTATTGCGGGCGCTTGTGTCTGCACTTATCGCGGTAGAAGTTCTGCGAGGGTGGGGAATTTTTTGTCGGTGAGCTGCCTGCGCCTGAGCCTGCCTGGCTAAAAAGTTTCCAACTGAGTTGAGTTGTTTTCTGGATCGCGTGCCTTGTGCGCGGGGCGGCTTGCTGTTTTTGCAGAACACTCCGGCCGCGGAAGGCGCAGACCATTGTCCACGGGAGGATGTGAAGTCAATGCGTCGTATTTATATAATTCTTTGTTCCGCACTCTTGATATTAGGGCTGGGTTCGACCAGTTTGATGGCCCAGGAAACAGACAACGTCAGCGACCTGCAGAAGCAGTTGCATGACCAGTTTGCGCTGACCAAGGCCACGGCCGACCGGAAGGATATCACCACGGCTGGGTCGGTACTGACGCTGAAGGTGGGCGGCCTGCAGATGGTGGATATCGCTGATGGCATTGCGACCCTGAACCTTTGCAAAGGCGGCATCATTACGCAGTCTTCCGGGCGCGAGTTCGGCCGCATGCTGCTCAACCTATCCAAGGCCAGTGATGCCGGAGAAGTTCCCAAGAGCGCACAGCGCAAGTTTGCGGCGGGAGAGACGTTCTGGATCACTGCGGCCGAAGTCGCGCAGGATGGAGTGGTGCTGACCCTTCTCAGCGATCCGATCAACGAAGTCCGCTACTATGGCAAGCTGAAGTTCCCCTTCAAGAAGGGCGTGGTTCCTCCGGCCGGCGATTTGATTCGACAGGTGCTGGAGGTGGTCACCATTGCCGCCCCTCCGGCGGCCGCCGAGCCGGTTGCCGAGCCGCCCGCCCCGCCACCGCCGCCCATCCAGGAGATCGCGCCTCCGCCTCCGCCACCGGCTCCGCCGAAGACCATCTCCCTGGGCCAGACGAAGGCCGTCGTGGTGGCCACCTGGGGCAGCCCACGCAGATCATCAAGGGCGCGACCAAGGAAGTGTATGTCTACCCGGACATGAAAGTGGTTTTCGTGGCTGGCAAAGTGGCGGACGTGAAGTAAGTCCAGCCTGGAAGATTGCACCGTGAGGTGCGCGGCCCGGCAGGAAACTCATCCTGCCCGGGCTGGAATGGATTGGTTCAAAATTTTGGAGGGAAATATGTCCGAAGTGATTGGGAATCGTCTGGCGCGGTTGCGGCCGGTCCTGGGAATCGTCACCATCCTGTGTGTTTTGTCTTTCACCGCCCTTGCGGGGAACAAGACCTCATCTGCACCCAAAGCTGCGGCAAGACCGGCGGCGAAGCCTGCCGCCAGCGCGGCAAAGCCCGGCGCGCCCGCGGGCGCCCACGGCGCAGCGGCGCCTGGCTCTGCATCGCATGGGCCCACGACCGGAGGAGCATCGCATGGACCCACGACGGGCGGTGCGCATCCGACCACGACGGGCGGCGCGCATCCGACTACGGCAGGCGGACACACCGGCCCCGCGGTTGGTCACACGGCAACGGGACGTCCTGCTCCGGCGGGCTCGCACACGGCGGCGACGCCAAACGGCTCGGCGACGCACCGTGCGGACGGCCGTGTCAGCGACGTGCATGACAGCAAGCGCGGCATGGACGTGCATCACGGATTGAACGGCAGTCGCCGCGTATCCGCCGAGCGCCCCGATCACTCGCGCGTGGTGGCCGAGCGCGGCCGCCCCGGCTATGTGCAGCGTCCGTATGGATTCCGCGGACATGATTATGGCCGGCGCGCTTACTTCTACCATGGGCATGCCTACAACCGCTTCTATCGCGGCTACGGCTACCACGGTATTTTCCTGGATGTGTACGCGCCGGGATTCTACTTTGCTCCCGCCTTCTACGGCTGGGCCTACAACCCGTGGCTTGCCCCGGTGGCCTTTGGCTGGGGCTGGGGAGCAGCACCCTGGTATGGCTTCTACGGTGGTTACTTCGCTCCGTCGCCGGTGTATGCGACGCCGGCGGAGTGGCTGACCGACTATGTGGTCTCCACCAGCCTGCAGGCGGCCTACGCCGCGCAGCAGGAGGCACACACCGAGGCTTTGCAGGCGGCAGCGTCCGGTGGCCAGCCCATGCTGACTCCCGATGTGAAGGCCCAGATTGCGGCCGAGGTACGGGCACAGATCGCACTGGAGAACGCCGAGGCGCAGCAGAACGCCGCACAGCAGGAGCCCGACCCGGCCTCCAGCAGCGTGAACCGCATGTTCCTGGACGGCAAGCCGCACGTGTTTGTGGCGAACGCCGCGTTGGACGTGGTGGATACCAGCGGCAACGAGTGCGCCATCAGCGATGGTGACGTGCTGCACCTGGTCGTTCCTCCGGACGCGAACTCCACGGACGCGCAGCTGACCGTACTGGCCAGCAAGGGCGGACGCGAGTGCCCGCGCGCGGTGACCGTGACGGTGGCCGTAAAGGACCTGCAGGAGATGCAGAACGGCCTGCGTGAGTCGGTCGACCAGGGTTTGCAGGAAATGCAGACCAAGGCAGGCACCGGAGGACTTCCGGTCGCGCCGCCTTCCACCATGGCCAAGCCGGTACCGGCACTGGTAGCCCAGGCCGCACCGCCGCCAGAGGCCAACCCCGCCAACGACATCAACCAGGAGTTGACGCTGGCTGACCAGGCGGAAAGGGACGCGGGATTGGCCGTGAGCGCCGCGCCCGCTGGCCCGCCGCAGACCATCGCGGTAGGACAGTCCATTGACGACGTTACGAGCGCACTGGGACAACCGGTGACCATCATTGATCTGGGACCGAAAAAGATCTACAAGTACGCGGACAAGAAGGTCATCTTCAAGTCGGGAAAGGTCGTTGACGTAGACATCCAGTAAAGTTTGTCTGTGATTTCGGCCTCCCTGGTCCGTCCTGCATGGTTGGACCAGGGAGGCTTTTTTGTGGCCGAAAAACGGCGAGGCAAAACGCGGCACATTCGGCAAAAGGCGGCAGCGTTCGCTTGCTATTTTCTGCGGGACCGTCTCAGGCTTCTGCGCAAACTTCGATCTCTTCGTCGGCGAAGTGTTTGCTCTCTTCCGTGCCTTGCAGCACGAAGGAGTTGGTCAGCGCGGCCTTGCCCGCTTCGACGCTGATGATCACGTAGGAGCAATCGGTCCAGTGCGCCTCGTCCAGATCGGTGCTCGACCACCGGGGCGGCGAGTCGGGATGCGAGTGGTAGAAGCCGACAATGTCGCGGCCCGCGAGCCTGGACTCGCGCTGGATGCGGATCAGTTCGGCGGGGCTGATCTGGTAGCGGTTCTCGAGCGAGCCGGTGCGCGTGTTGGCGCAGGCGATGACCGTTTCTATCCTCTTGCCGCCATCGTCACTGAATTGCCCTATCAGCACGCCGCAACATTCGTGCGGATACGCCTGCTCGCCATGCGCGCGCAGACGATCAAGAAGCGATCTTGGAATCTTCAGGGCCATGTTTGCCCTTTTACTTTACCGCAGAGTCTTCTCGGATTTGGCCGCCGTGGCGGCGCTCTAGATCTTGCGGCCGAGAACCTTCCCAGTATCCAGCTTCCAAAATACAGTGGTGAATGTTTCCAGCAGGGAGACCGCCCGGCCGGCATCGCCGTCGGGATTGGGCATCCGGTCAATGTCCTGCTCTTTGTAGCCCTTCACGGTTTCACAGAGCCGCTTCAGTTCGTCCTGGGCCGCCTGCGCGCAGGGCAATCCGTAGCAGCTCACTGCGCTTGAAGAGGCGCATGCGCGGCCCCCAGGTTCCGGTGCCACGACAGACGATGGCCGTCATGTCCTTTATACGATAACGGCCCGACATGATTGGGAAGGCGAGCTTCACCAGGTAGGTGAATGGCCAGATCTGCCCCTCGTGGGTGTGGCCGCAGAGCATGAGGCCAACGCCGGCATCGGCCGCCTGCCCGGTCTGCAGCGGCGTGTGCGAAAGCAGAACGCTGGCACCCGCGGGACGCTGACCGAGGACCTTCTCCAGAATGGCCGCATGCGCCGCGCGCCCGCGGAAGGCTACGTCATCCACTCCGGTCAGGACCAACCCAGGAATTGGCTCGGCACTCTCATCGCGCAACACGTGGAAGCCGGCGCCGCGAAAGAGATCAATGATCTTTGTGCCGCCGGCATAGAACTCGTGATTTCCCGTGACGACGTAGACGCCATGCGCCGCGCGGAAGCGTTGCAGAAAGGGCAGCCAATCGGGATATTCCGTCTCATCCCCTTCAAAGATGTCGCCCACCAGCAGCAGGAGATCGGGATGGAGCGACTCGAATTGCGCCGCACGCTCAGCGGCCCAGCCGTGGCCCAGCAGGGCTCCCATGTGCATGTCGCTGGCCACCACGAGCACCATTCCATCGGCTTCACGCGGCAGTCCGTCGAGCGTGACCTCGAACTCGGTGACCACCGGCGCCCGCCGCGCCTGCACCAGCGCCATCAGGGCCATCGCCAGCGCGAGGAGAAACGCGCCCGTGCGCAGTAGGGGCAGTTGCGGAGCGAGCCACAGGCCAAAACCGGTGCAGACGTCAAGCGCAAGAAATGTTGAGAACAGCAGAAAGAACACGCCTGCCCAATAGGCACCGACGATCTCCAGCACCCGCGGGAATCCGCGAACTCCGTAGCGCACCAGCACCCGCGAGACAATGTAGCTCGCCCCCAGCAGAATCACCACGGGAATCAGCAGCCAGGCCGGAACGTGGTGTGCGATGAATGGGACCGAGAGCAACCGCAGGGTGACGTAACAGTGCAGGCCAGCCCAGAGAAGGCACATCAGAATCAGGGAACGCAACACGCGATTGGATCTCCTGCCTTGAGTGTATCGAAGATGAGGAGAGAGCACCTCTTCCGGCTTCACTGGGTGGAGAGGCAAGGGAGATGCCGCTTCGGCTACAATGCAAGGTCGCACATCGAACGGGCTTCTCTGGTCCGGGACGATGGATGAGCTCGATACAAAAGGGGGCACTCTTGCAACGACGACTGATTTCGATCCAGATGAAAAAAGTATTGCGTATGTTCACTTACTGCGCCTGTGGCATGTTGATCGCGGGTGCCTGCATGTTGCATGCTGAAGGTATGCCTAACGGAACTCCCGAATCCTTTGGTCCCTCCAATCCCTTCTACGCGGCCAGCACGCTGCCGTTTCATGCTCCTGCGTTCGACAAGATCAAGGACGGCGATTACCAGCCTGCCATCGTGGCCGGCATGGAGCAGCAGATCAAGGAGATCGAAGCGATCGCCGACAATCCCGCGGCGCCGACCTTTGACAACACCCTGGTAGCCATGGAACGCTCCGGCCAGTTGCTGACCCGGGCGATGAGCGCCTTCAACCTGATCACCGGCGCCAACACCGATCCCGAAATGCAGCATCTGCAGGAGGTGCTTGCTCCCAAACTGGCGGCGCATTCGGACGCGATCTTCCTGAACGCGAAGCTCTTTGCGCGCGTCAATGCGATTTACGGGAAGCGCGCGTCGCTGGGTCTGGATGCCGAGTCCATCCGCCTGGTGGAGTACTACTATCAGCAATTCACAAAGGCCGGTGCCAACCTCTCTGACGCGGACAAGATCAAGCTGAAGAAGTTGAACGAAGAGGAGTCGGCGCTGGGAGCCTCGTTTACAAACAAGCTGCTGGCCGCGGCCAAGGCAGGAGCCTATTCCACCACCGACCCGGCGGCGCTGGCCGGGCTCAGCGAGAGCGAGAAGGCGGCCGCCGCCGAAGCTGCCCGCGGACGCAAGCAGCAGGGCTGGGTGCTGGCCATGCAGAACACCACGCAGCAGCCCGTGCTGGCGGAACTGGCGAATCGCGCCACACGCCAGGCCGTCTTTGAAGCCAGCTGGAAGCGCGCCGAACACGGCGACGACAACGACACGCGGGCGATCATCGCCCGGCTGGCGCAGTTGCGTGCGCAGAAAGCCGCGCTGCTGGGCTATCCCACGTTTGCCAGTTGGATGTTGACCGACCAGGTGGCGAAGACGGCTGATGCCGCCCTGCGCTTTGTGGAAGCGCTGGCGCCGGCCGCCACCGCCAACGCCGCACGCGAGGCCCAGGACATCCAGGCCCTGATTGACGCGCAGAAAGGCGGATTCACCGTCCAGCCCTGGGACTGGGAGTTCTACTCCGAGCAGGTGCGCAAAGCCAAGTACGACATTGACGAATCGCAGCTGAAGCCTTACTTCGAACTGAACACCGTGCTTGAGGACGGCGTCTTCTATGCCGCGCACAAGCTGTACGGCATCAGCTTCAAGGAGCGCCACGACCTGCCGATCTATCAACCCGACGTGCGCGTCTTCGAGGTGTCGGATGCCGACGGTTCTCCGCTGGCGCTGTGGTACTTCGACTACTACAAGCGCGACAACAAGAACGGCGGCGCGTGGATGGACTCGCTGGTGGGCCAGTCGCGACTGCTCGGAACTCTGCCCGTGGTCTTCAACGTCTGCAACTTCACCAAGCCCGCGCCGGGGCAGCCCGCGCTGATCAGCTACGACGACGTGACCACCATGTTCCACGAGTTCGGCCACGGGTTACACGGCATCTTCTCCAGCGTGACTTACCCGAGCATCTCCGGGACGCAGGTGCCGCGCGACTTCGTTGAGTTCCCATCGCAGTTCAACGAGCACTGGGCCAGCGAGCCGACGGTGTTTGCCCATTACGCCAGGCACCACCAGACGGGCAAGCCCATGCCCGCCGAGCTTTCCGCCAAGCTGAAGAAGGCGCAGAACTTCAACCAGGGCTACAAGCTGACGGAATTACTGGCCGCGGCGGACCTTGACCTGCGCTGGCACACCCTGCCGGCGACGACCGGGCTGCCGGATGCCGACACCTTTGAGGCCGACGCACTGCAGAAGGCGAAGCTCGCCATCGCCTATGTTCCGCCGCGCTACCGCTCCAGCTACTTCCTGCACATCTGGGCCAACGGCTACTCGGCCGGATACTACGCCTACCTGTGGAGCGAGATGCTGGACGACGATGCCTACCAGTGGTTTGAGGATCACGGCGGGCTGACGCGCGCGAACGGCGACCGCTTCCGCAAGATGGTCCTCTCACGCGGTTACACCGAGGACCTGCAGAAGCTCTACGCCAACTGGGCCGGCCACGATCCCAGCATCGAGCCGATGCTGAAGAATCGCGGGCTGAAAGATGAGCCGGCAAAATAGGCGAAGGCTGACTCAACAGCGTTAGGGAAGAGTGTGCCCATGCGGCGTCCCCCGGGGCGCCGCATTTCTTTGCGGAGTGAGTGAAAATTGGTTGGGCCTTGTGGAACTTCCGCCAGCAAGGGGATAACCTGCTGTTGGCACTGTAGGCAGAACGCCCGAGTGAGCCCGGGATGGGCATAAGCCTGCAATGATGGAGTAGGGGGCGCGTACGAGTTCTGCCAGCCGGACGGCAGACGCTGTGCGGAGACGTTGAGTCCCCTGGCCGTTCCTCGGCGCCCAGCTCCAGCTTCAGTACGGAGAATAGATATGAGACGGTTTCTAAGAGTTGTGCCAGTCATCCTGTTGTTGCTGTGTTCGCTCAGCATTGCGGCGCAGACCGCACCCGCGCATCGCATGCTGATTGGGCCGGAACCGGCGCCGAATCTCGGCCAGCTCAAAACGCGGCTCATCGCCTATCACGACTGCCGGCGGCCACAGGGCTGTTACCTGCCCGACGTGGATCGTCAGAGCCGATTGGCAATCGAGTACCTGGAGCGCAGAACGGCCCATGCCAGGGCGGGTGAGAAACTGGCTCTGGTTCTGGACATTGATGAGACCGCTCTCTCCAACTGGGACGAGATGGCGCACGACGATTTCGGATACATTGCCGGCGACTGGAACGCATGGGTGGAGAAAAAGCAGGCCACGGCCATTGCCGGAACCCTGCGCCTGTTCAACGCGGCACGCCAGCACAACGTAGCTGTCTTTTTCATTACCGGGCGCAGCCAGCAGCAGGAGGCCGTCACGCTGGAAAATCTACAGGCTGCCGGGTATCACGATTGGGCGGGCGCGGCATTCCGCGGACCCCATCCGGCGGGCCAATCCACAGCCGAATACAAATCCGGCGAGCGCAGGAAGATTGTTGACGCAGGTTACCGCATCATTCTCAACGTGGGCGATCAACCGAGCGACTTGGCGGGAAGTCCACAGGCTGAGGTCTCCGTTAAGTTGCCGAACCCGTTCTATTACATTCCCTAGGCTGGCCGCGGGTGCGCATCAGGATTCCATCAGCAGGGCGCGCGGCCGTTGTGCCATGGCCGGAACGCGACTCTGCCTGCGTTGGCGCGTGGGCTATCCGTGCTTCCTGAAACCACTTCTCTCGCCAAATTCGTTGCCAATGGCGGCGCGCTCCTCTAGATTGAGTGGATGCGTTGCTTGAGCTATTGCACATGTTTGCTGCTGCTGGTGGTATCGCTCCCGGCCCGGGCGCAGAGCCCCGCCAAGACAATCGCTATCACCTTCGATGATCTGCCGGTCAGCGCCATCGGACAGAATCCGGAGCCGGAGTTCCGCCGGCAGGCCACCCAGATTACGGCCACCATGCTCGCCGTGCTCAAGAAGCACAATGTCCGCGCCATTGGTTTCGTCAACGAGGTCAAGCTCAACACGCCGGGCGCGCGTGACTTCTACTGCGGCCTGCTGGAGGATTGGCTGCGGGACGGGCATCTGCTCGGCCATCATAGTTACAGCCATCTGGCATTGTCCGCGGTAACCCTGTCCGCATCCCAGGATGACTTCCTGCACGGCGATGTCATCGTCCCGTTGTTGCTCAACTATCGTGGCATCAAGCAGCGCTATTACCGTTATCCTTACAACGACACCGGCGACACGGCGGAGAAGAAGCTTGGATTTCTCAGCTTTCTTGCCGCCCATGGCTACCTACCGGCGCCAATCACCTTTCAGAACTCCGACTGGATGTACGCCGAGCTTTACGACGACGCTCTGGCTCGGAAGGATGCGGCCATGGCCGAACGGCTGAAGAAGGAATACATGGCCGAAAGCCAGCGCAACATTGACTTCATCGAAAAACTTTCGCAAATAGACTTCCAGCGCCAGATTCCGCAGATTGCCGACCTGCACGTCAATCAAATGAACGCCGACGCGCTTGACGATCTGCTCACGCTCTTTGAGCGCAATGGCTATCGCTTCGTCTCCATGCCGGAGGCGCTTGCCGACCCCGCCTACCAGACCGAGGATCGCTTCGTCGGCTCCGACGGCCTCTCATGGCTGCTGCGCTGGCAGCCGGCGCTGGGCCTCCCCATTGACTACAAGGACGATACCGATCCTCCGCAGTGGGTAAAGGATGCCTACACGGCACTGGAACAGGCTGGCACGAAACATTGATGGGTAGTGAAGTGTTGATCGCGGCGTGCTTCCACTCGCCTGCAAATAGCTGAGCCTGTTCGGGGGTTTTCTGATTGCGCGTAATGGCTGCTAAATTCTGACAAAACCACGTATTGCGAATTGGGATAAAAAACCCAATCGTGGAGCCTAAACTGTGCTCCGCACGGCAAGCGCGCCGTGTAGCACGTAAGTGGTGACGAAAAAGCAATCGGGCGTCCAACCAGGGCATGAATAACGTGATTTACTTTGTTGCAACCTAAATACGAAGGAGTTTCCAAGTGAAAAAACTGCATGCTGTAATTGCGCTCGCGCTCCTCTCAACGGGCCTTACGGGAAGTGCCCTTGCCCAGGAGCATCGCGACAACCACGCGTACGTCGAGCACAGAGAGTGGAGGAAGGGTGCAGCGATCCGGCACGAAGACTGGGAGCGCGCCGAAAGAGTTGATTACCGCCAATATCATCTGCATGCCCCGCCGCGGGGTTACGAGTGGCGCATGATTGATGGCAGCTACGTTCTGGTGAACATCTCCACGTTCCAGATACGCACGGTCATCCGCATCCCGTAATGCGCCCTTGCGCATTGCATGGGGTTATGGCAAGAATCTGCACCGGCGGCGCCTGATAGGCACCTGGGCGCCGCCGGTCAAGCAGCCTGTTTCCTGGTCAGAAGTAGCGCATGTTGTGCAGGTCTTCCACCAGCCCCGGCCCGGTGGGATTCCATCCCAGCCTTTGCCGGGTTTGTGCGCTTGAAGCTGGCATATCGAAGGCTGCAAACCTCGCGAGCCAACCAAAATGTGCCGGCGCTTCCTCCTCGGTCAGGCTGGCCACGGGAAGTTTCAAGCCTCTGCCGATGGCTTCGGCGATCTCCCGCATGGACACTCCTTCTTCCGCGACCGCGTGATACTTGCTGCCTGTTTCGTGCTTCTCCAAGGCCAGCCGGTAGAGTTGAGCCACCGCGCCCACATGTGCCGCCGGCCAGCGGTTGTGCCCATCGCCGACGTAGGCCGAGACGCCCTTCTCGCGGGCAATCTGGATGGCATATGTGACCAGACCCTGCTTCACCGTGTCATGTACCTGGGGCAGCCGCACCACCGACACGTTCACGCCGCGGGAAAGTTGCGCCAGGCCGGTTTGTTCGGAGACGCGAGGCATCGCCGCGTGGAGAATGGGCTCCATATCTTCTGTCGCCACGCGGCCTGGCGCAAGCGCGCCCGTCCCGGTGGAGACAATCAAGGTGCGCCCTGAACCGGCGAGCGCGTCGCCCAGTGCCTCAATGGCGCGCTCGTCAATCTCGCAGTTCTCTTTGAACTTAGAGAAGTCGTGAATGAAGGCACAGTGAATGACCGCATCCGACGCGGCGGCTCCGCTGCGCAGGCTCTCCAGGTCTGTCAGGTCTCCGCGATGGACCTTTGCGCCTAAGACCGTAAGTGATTCAGCGCCGGCATCGCTGCGAGCAAGGCCGAGTACGCTGTGGCCCGCGCCGAGCAGTTCCCGGACGACGGCCGAACCGATGAAACCTGTTGCCCCTGTGACAAATACACGCATACGTTTACTCCTATTCTGTGGATGTTGGACCATCTCCCATGACGACCACGGCTCACGCCTGGCGCAGGACGACTCCGCTATCCTGTCTGGACATTGCATCGAGTTCGGCAAGCGCCTCAGCAGGAATATGTAGCGTCGCCGCCTTCAGATTCTCCCGAAGATGCTTGAGAGAAGACGTTCCTGGAATCACCAGGATGTTTGGCGAGCGCTGCAGCAACCATGCCAGTGCCACCTGCATCGGCGTGGCATCCAGGCGCAATGCGACGGCGGACAACGCATCCGACTGCAGCGGAGAGAAACCGCCGAGCGGAAAGAACGGAACATAGGCAATGCCCTCAACGGCCAGCTCCGCGATCAGTGCATCGTCGGCGCGGTGTGCCAGGTTGTATTGGTTCTGCACGCAGACAATCGGTGCAATCCGCCGCGCTTCCGCAACCTGTGCGGAAGTTACGTTGCTCAGCCCGATGTGGCGTATCAAACCCTGCTGCTGGAGCCCGGCCAGAACCGTGAGCGGCGCTTCGATGGAGCCTTCCGCCGGCTGGTGGACATCGAACATCACGCGCAGATTAACCACATCCAACACCTCCAGGCCAAGGTTGCGGAGATTGTCGTGCACCGCGCCGGTCAGCTCCTCCGGTGAGAAAGCTGGAATCCACGAGCCATCGTTGCCGCGCCGCGCGCTCACCTTGGTCACCAGGACCAGGTCTTCGATGTAGGGCGAGAGCGCCTTGCGGATGATCTGATTGGTGACGTGAGGGCCATAGAAATCAGCGGTATCAATATGGTTCACGCCGTTGGCCACGGCCTCCTGCAAAACGGCGATTGCCCCATCCACGTCCTTCGGCGGACCCCACACCAGCTTGTTGCCATCTCTTCCCGCAAGTTGCATGGCGCCGTAGCCCATGCGGTTCACCGTGAGTGCGGTGCCGGGCAGGGTAAAACTGCCGGCCTGACTTATTTCGTGGAGCATTTCATTCCTCCCTGCTGCATTGCTGGCTTCTCCTCTTCATCCGGCATTGACGAGCTACGGCCGCATCGAATAAAACGGAGACAGTCTCCAAAACAATAGATAACCGGAGAATGTCTCCGGTTGCAAGTTATTTTTTATGGCCACAAAAAAGTCACAATCCGCCGAGCGCAAGCCGCGCTCAGACGCCCAGCGCAACCGCGAGCGCATTTTGGAGTCGGCCAAGGAGGCGTTTACCCGCTTTGGCGCCGACGCCAGCCTGGACGATATTGCCAAACGGGCGGGCGTGGGAGCGGGGACCCTGTATCGTCACTTTTCCATCCGGGACGCCCTGATCGAAGCCGTATACCGGAGTGAAGTGGAGAAGCTGGCGGAGGCGGAGCGCAACTTCACCCGGACGATGCCTCCGATTGAAGCGCTGCGGGCGTGGATGCTGTTGTTCGTGGACCACATCGCGGCCAAGCAGATCATCGCTCCCGCCCTGAATAGCGTCGCCGGAGGCCCGGGCAAGCTGATTGAGGGATCGCGCGGATTGGTTCAGGGTGCCATTGATGCGCTGGTGCAACGCGCCATCCAAAGCGGCGACATCCGCAGCGATCTTGAGCCCTTCGACCTGCTGCGAGCGCTGATCGGCGTCTCCCATATCGCCTCCGGCCCCGGCTGGCAGCAGAGTGCCCGGCGGCTGGTGGACATCCTCATTATGGGTTCACGCCCGGTCAAGTAGTGCGGGCAACGGGCGTTGCCGCGCACGGAGCAGGGCCGCCCCGATGAGGCCCTGCCGCTCCTGCACGAAGCACTCGAGCGACTCCAGCAGAATTCCTCCAGTTACAGCCTGCACTGGGTGCACACGCTGCTGGGCGCCGCGCTGGCCTCCGAGTCGGAGTTTGCATCCGCTGAGCCTGAGCTGTTGCCACGCGTGGATGTTTATCGCTCCCATGATTGCGCCGCACCCTCGCGACATTCGATTGCGACGATAAACACGCCATCCAAAATCCGGCATGCACTTTTGATTTGCCGCGGCGCGCGCCATCGCCGGGATCAACTCCCGGGCACAAACATGGAACTCCAGCGGATGGACTAGAATGCAAGGTTGGTGTTCAGGAGGCGAGATGAGTTCTCATCGCATTGCCGTCATTCCCGGAGATGGTATTGGCAAGGAAACTGTGCCGGAAGGCATCCGAGTGCTGAATGCCATCGCCCGCAGATTCTCCATCAACTTGCAATGGGAGTGGTTTGATTTCGGCAGCTGCGATTACTACCTGAAGCATGGCAAGATGCTGCCGGACAACTGGTTTGAAGTGCTGGCCGGGTTTGACGCCATCTTCTTTGGCGCCGTTGGCTGGCCGGCGGCGGTGCCCGACCATGTCTCACTGTGGGGCTCGTTGCTGCAGTTTCGGCGCAGGTTCGATCAATACTTGAATCTTCGCCCGGTGCGGCTGATGCCAGGTATCAAGTGCCCACTCGCCAACCGGATGCCGGGCGATATTGACTTCTACGTGGTGCGGGAGAATACCGAAGGTGAGTATTCCAGCATCGGCGGCCGCATCTTTGAAGGCACCGACCGTGAAGTGGTGATTCAGGAAACGGTGATGACGCGCACGGGCGTGGATCGCGTGCTGAAATTTGCCTTCGAACTGGCGCAAAAGCGGCCCAAGCGGCATTTGACCTCGGCCACCAAGTCGAATGGAATTTCCATTACGATGCCTTTCTGGGATGAGCGCGTCGTGAAGATGGCCGAGCATTTTCCCGATGTGCGCGTGGACAAATTCCACATTGACATCCTGACGGCGAACTTCGTACAGCATCCCGACTGGTTCGATGTGGTGGTTGCCAGCAATCTATTTGGCGACATTCTCTCCGACCTTGGCCCCGCCTGCACGGGCACCATCGGAATTGCCCCCTCAGCGAACATCAATCCGGAGGGGAAGTATCCCAGCCTCTTCGAACCGGTTCATGGTTCCGCGCCGGATATTGCAGGGAAAGGACTGGCGAATCCCATCGGGCAGATCTGGTGCGGTGCAATGATGCTGGAGCATCTCGGCCACCCGGAAGCTGCGGCAGCCGTGGTGAAGGCCATTGAGAAGACACTGGAATCCGGCCCCGAGGTTGCGCCACTCACGCCCGACATCGGCGGCAGTGGCACAACCGAAAAGCTTGGCAAAGCGATCGCCGGCGCAGTTGAAAACGCATAGGCGAGCGGAAGGCAGGCTGCTACCACAAGCCTATGGGCTTCCACCATATCTGGCCATAATCGGCATCACGATTCCACCGGCATCAGGACGTGAGGTTCCCGGTTTCGGAACTGAACGACAATACTGAACGACAATAATGACGCGACCGGGGCGCCCTGTCCGGAGACGCCTTCCATGAAAGCCGTTGCTGAATGCTTCAAAGATGAGGTGAAGTTGATTTCCGTGGATGTGTCGTTGCGGGTGGAAAGCTGTCGCCGCAAACCGTGGGGTCTTGTCCACGACAAATTCTTACAACGGTCAGTTCTATCAACTCGACAGGGAGTGAGCGGGCATGAATCTTCGACCGTTTATTTATGTACTTAAAATGAAACCCGATTCCGTCGTGATCCGTGGACTCTGCGTTTATGATCCGGAGGAAATGCTGGGTGGGAAGTAGCGCTTGCGGTGGGGCTTGTTCAGGCCGCTCGGGTACCAGAGTAACGTTCCATCCTACAACAGCTGCTATACGATTGGGATGCAGTCCTACTCCGTGTCCTCACAGGAGGCTTACGCACATGCGTCCCAGCAGAAATGAAATTCTCAACCGCATTCTGGCGTTTGTGCTGGCGCTTGGCGGCGTATTTTTCTCCTGCCAAACCGCGTATTGCGCATCCTCAAGAGCGCCAGCTGACCTTGGCCAATCACTCTCCTCTATCACAGACGGGGATGACGCGTCCCTGGCGGCTGACGATCGTGACGACGTCCACGCCGCGGAGAAACTTGGACGTGCGATCCACCAGCTCGTTTACGCAGAGAACTTCGATCGGCTAGAGGAAGTTGCTAGCTCCATCCGTGCGTCAAAGGCTCGATATTCCGGTGGTGGCTGGAAGATCAACGCCTTCTATCGCGGCACATCGCAGCCAGATGGCCATGCTACGGACGAAGACTGGCGAAATTGGCAGAACATCCTGGAGCGGTGGATTGCCGCAAAGCCACAGAGCATCACCGCTCGGGTGGCGCTTGCCTATTTCTATATTGACTACGCCTGGAATGCTCGCGGCGATGGCACAGTCGATTCTGTGACCAGCAGCGGCTGGAGACTGTTTTCAGGGCGATTACAAAAGGCGAGAGATGTGCTGGAAGCCAGCGCCAAGCTGTCGCCGATGTGTCCCGAGTGGTATCTTGCGATGCAGCAGGTGGCCCTTGGCCAGGGCTGGCAAAAGCAGGAGGCAAAGGCGCTATTGACCCGGGCTATCGCCTTTGAGCCCGAGTATTTTTATTACTACCGCTCCTATGCCATCTTCGTCCTGCCAAAGTGGAATGGGGTTGCTGGCGAGTCGGAGTCCTTCGTTCGGGAGAGCGCCAACCGCATCGGTGGCGCACGTGGAGACGCACTCTATTTTCAACTGGCTTCCTACCTCATGTGCCGCCCAGAGGGCTCGCCCCAGCTCAGAACCATGCTGTTTTCCCGCATATACCGCGGATTTCTAGCCTCGGAGAAACTCTACGGGGTCTCGCTTACCAACATGAACATGATGGCCGTGGTGGCCACCAAGATGAGCGAGGCAACCATTGCCGACGAATTAATCAGACGCATCGGCGATGCAACGAGTCTCGAGGCCTGGCGGGAGGAATCCTACTTCCAGTCCTCTAAATCGTGGACGAACCTCATTGGGCCGGCGCAGAGGTCCTACACCGAGAGCAAGGCCGCTGCAGAAGCGAACATGGTGACCGCCGAGGGCATGCGCTACGATGCGGAGTTCTGCCAGAGGTATGCCTCGGCCATTACCGCCTGTTTTCAGAACTCTGATCCTGCGCTCGGGGGATCAGACCTCTACCTCAAAATTGATGAGAAGGGTGTGATGGGGGGCATGATGGCCTTTGGCCATAATCCAGATGCCGCCTGTCTCTATAAGCTCACCAACAAGACGCTAACTCCGCCGTCGCATGCGCCCTTCTGGATTCGGTTGACCTTCGAGCCCATTCATCCTGTGCCGACCGACTAACTATCATCAGCACACTAGCCGCAGCCCGTTCCGGGCGCTAGTGCTTCGGCATCACACTCGCGTGGATTCATCCGTTGTCGGTCCGGCTGATTAATGGGGCAAATCAATCCCGCGCGCATGCGTGCCATGATTTAGTTGATGTGCGAGCCGATGTGCCCAGATCCGATCGGCTACGCTTGTTTCGCATGCCGCGCTCTCGTTGCCGCCACGGCCTTCTTGATGAGTGTCTCAAGCACCCGAATGTCAACGTCTGCAAGCTTCTTGATGTACAGGCACCCCTTGCCAGTGGCGTGCTTGCCGAGTTTGGCGAGCAACGCGTCAGCGCCATCAAAGCCAATCGTGCCATACAAAACGTTTGCGGCCTTGCGCGGCGAAAAGCCGACGATGGGCGCGTCGCCTTCGCGCCCGCTCTCGTAGGTATAGTGGTAGCTGTCGAAGCCGACGATCGACGGGCCCCACATCATTGGCCCTTTGCCGGAGACCTTCTGCATCAGTTTGGCCAGGGTCTCGGCGTCTGTGCGTCGCTCCTCGTCAGCGCACGCAGCAAGAAACGCAGAAACGCTC
Organism: uncultured Acidobacteriota bacterium; assembly: GCA_963719655.1. Taxonomy (GTDB): domain Bacteria; phylum Acidobacteriota; class Terriglobia; order Terriglobales; family Acidobacteriaceae; genus TOLSYN. The sequence continues at coordinate 70,497 of CAVRDQ010000104.1, forward strand.
ATGGCCGTGGGTTTGGTCTTATTCTCGCCCATGAATTTACCTTTGGAATGAACATCCGAAGTTCACTGGACAAATTCTAGCTCCGGTCAGGCCCAACTCCAATAGACTGACGGACCATTTCGCACGAAGCGGTAAGTTGGCCACTTGTCGAAATGGTAGTGCTGAACCTCGCCAAATCAGATCGTAGTCGTAATGGGCAGGCATATCCCCTCGCATGCGAATCGCCCAACTCTCGTCCAAACGAACAATCAACGTGCTCTCAATCGACGGCGGAGAGGTGCGGGGAATTATCCCGGCCGAGATTCTCGGTTACATCACGGAACAAACCAGTCGCGCAACACGCGAGATGTTCGATCTTACTGCAGGAACTTAAACTGGCGGGATTATGGCGCTTGCTCTCGGCACGAAATGCAAGAACGGAACAGATGCTTCCACTCCACGCGAGCCACGAATGGCGTGCGCTCGATGGCAGCTACATTCTGGTGAACATCTCGACATTCCAGACTTGCACCGCTATCCCCATCCAGTAGAGTGCCCTTGCGCATCCACCTTGGCCGCCGGGTCAATATGCACCGGCGGCCAAGTGAATGCCCTTGTGCCCAAACTTAACAGCGGGGGCGGGTCTCCTTCCATGCACGCGCCGCCGCCGCTAAACAGCTGCTGCACCGCCGTCCACGAATAACTCCGCGCCTGCCACGTAGCTCGAGTCCTCCGAGGCAAGGAACACTGCTGCTTTTGCAATCTCCCGGGCATCGCCAATACGCCCAAGCGGGACCAAGCTGGTAATGAACTTGCTTGCCTCCTCGTTGGCAAACATTGCAGCACTGCCTTCCGTCAGAATTGGGCCAGGGCTGAGAACGTTCACGCGAGGCCCCACTCCCTTCAGTTCGGCTGTAAATGTCCTCGCAAAGCTGCGAACCGCGGCTTTCGTCGCCGAGTAGACGGACATTCCTGGGAGCCCGGTACTGCCGGCGACGGAGCCGTTCAGGATAATCGAGCCATTCTTGTCCATCAGCGGAAGCGCCTTCTGGATGGTGAAGTAGACTCCCTTGGTGTTGATATCCACGCAGGCGTCGTAGAACTCCTCGGTCACCTGGTTGTGCGGTTTCTGATCATAGATTCCCGCGTTGGCAAAAACGATGTCGAGCTTGCCCTTTACCCTTTTGATTTCGGCATACATCCGGTCAAGATCAGGCAGCTTTCCGGCATCGGCCTGAATGCCGAAAGAGCTCTCGCCCAACCTTCTTACGGCTTCGTCGAGCTGAGGTTTTCTGCGGCCGGTGATGAAGACGAACGCGCCTTCGTGGATGAATTCCTGCGCTGTGCTGAAGCCCATGCCTTCGCTGCCGCCCGTGATCAGCGCAACTTTTCCTGTCAGCTTTCCCATCTGAAGCTCCTTTGTATAGATCGATGTTCGTGATAGTTATGTCGGGAATTGCCTGCCCGGTATCAGTGTTCGTCGGTTCTGGCAGTGGATTCGTTCGAGGCAATTTGCGGCGCGGGCTCCTGCCAGCCGCCGCCTAACGCCTGGTAGAGCTGAACCAGTGCGACAAGTTCGTTGGTTTGAGCCTGTGCCAGGCCAAGCTCGGCCGTGAATGAATTCGTCTCGTTGGTCAACACCTCCAGGTAGTCGGTGGTTCCAGCCTTGAAACGCACTTCAGATAGCCTGGCAGCATCCTGGGCTGACGCGAGCAGATGTTCCTGCTGAATCCGAAGCTCGCGATTCTTGCGATATGCAACCAGCCCATTTGATACGTCTCGAAACGCACCGTGGATGGTTTCCTGATAAGTCAGAAGCATCTGCTGGCGTTGCGCCTCGGCAAGACGTACTCCAGACTTCAGCTTCCCGCCTTCGAAGATGGGCTGAGTAAACGATCCGGCGAGGCTCCACAGGCCCGCCGACCCGGTAAAGAGATTTGCAAGTGCCGGGCTCTCGAAGCCGGCAGCCCCGGTCAGCGAGATTTGGGGAAAGTAAGCGGCACGGGCGACACCGATCTGCGCGTTGGCGGCAATCAGGTTTTGCTCAGCCTGGCGTACATCCGCCCGCCTCTCCAGCAGAGACGAAGGAAGTCCAACCGGAACTTCGGGAGCATGTGGCTGTTCGGTGAGCTTTAGTCCGCGAGAAACATCGCCTGGATTGTTTCCCAACAGAATGCTGATGGCATTTTCCTGTTGCGCAATCTGGCGCTGAAAGTCCGGAATCTCCGTGGCAGCGGTGTACACCAATTGCTCGGCTTGCCGCACATCCAACAAAGAACTGATGCCATGTCGCTCCAGGGTCTCTGTCAGTTGCAGGGATTGCGAGCGTGAGTTAAATGTTCGCTGTGAGATTTCCAACTCAAGATCCAATTCGCGGAGCTGAAAATAAGCAGTTGCCAGGTTCGCTACCAGAGTGGCCCTCACCTCTCTCTGTGCCCACTCGTTAGCGAGGAGCGTTGCCCTGGCAGCTTCGCTAGCGCGACGATACTTTCCCCAGAAGTCCAGATTCCATGCAGCGGATGCAGTCAGCTGTCCCTGCGTGACTTCGTAAGAAGGAATCGGACCAATCTGGGGACTATTCTGACCGGTGATGTTGCCGCCGACCCCAAGAGTGGGATACTGATCAGCCCGCGTGATTCCCAGCTGCGCCTGGGCCTGTAAGACCCGCGTGGCGGCAATGCGAACGTCATAGTTATTCTTGAGTGCGGTGCGGATCAGACCTTGTAGCTCTGGGTCTTGAAATACCTTCGACCAATCCTCGTCTCCTAACGATGCGGTTGGTTTGTCGGCGGCGGATGTGCCGTCACTTGTTGGCTTCGCTGTGGGTTGAGGCGCTATTCCGCTTGCGAAGCTGGCGGGCGCGCGGTATTCCTCCGGAACCTCGATGGGTGGCCGCCTGTAGTTTGGGCCAACCGTGCAGCCGGAAAGCGCAGCCATGCTGAGACAGAGAACGAGCAATAGAAAATGATGGTGCCGAAGACTTCGAGTCATAGTGGTTAGTCGCCTGTTCCTTCCTGCAGCCCGTAGCCCGGAACTGTAGATGGTGCCACTTCGCGCCTTGACCGGAAGAAGGAAATCCGATCCAGCACCTTCTCCTGGAATTCTTCAAGATAGAGATAGATCGCGGGCGTTACGAATAACGTGATGAACTGCGAGACCACAAGGCCGCCGACAACCACCAAGCCGAGTGGCCGGCGCGACGCACCATCGGCGCCGTAGCCCAGCGCAATCGGCATGGCGCCAAGCAGCGCCGCCATGGTCGTCATCATGATGGGGCGGAAGCGTTCCATGCTGGCATCGTGAATGGCCTGAGCGTCGGCAATGCCCTGGCGTACTCGCTGCTCGGCGAAATCAACAATCATGATTCCGTTTTTCTTCACGATACCCATCAGCATGAACATGCCGATGTAGGCGTAAAGCGAGGCCTCCTCATGGAAGAGCCACAGCGTGAGCAAACCGCCGAGCAGCGCTACCGGCAGGGATGAGAGCACCGTGAGGGGATGCAGATAGCTCTCGTAGAGAATCGCCAGGATCACGTACATGACGAACACTGCGACCAGCATCAAGACGGCGAGGTCCCGGACCATGTTGCGGAATGTGAGAGCCTCGCCCTGCAACTCTCCGATCACTCCAGGCGGCAGGAGTTGTTTCGCTGTGCTTTCTACGAATTCCGTGGCTGGTCCAATGGCGTAGCCGGGCTTTAGATTGAAAAACATGGTTACGCTGGCAAACTGATTAATGTGGTTGACCGCCTGCGGCCCGAGAGTTGGGTGCCAGCTACAGACCGCGCTCAAAGGAATCATCCGAAGACCATCGTCACTCTTGATGTAGAGCTTTCCCAGGTCTTCGGGCGCGGAGCGTTGATCGTCCGCCACTTCCAGGATCACCTGATACTGATCAGTTGGTTTCTTGATCAGATAGCTGTAGTTCTGCGAATAGGCGTCGTGCAGGAGAGTAAGGATTCGGCTCTCCGAGACGCCATACAATTTGGCCTGCTCACGCAGAATGTCAACCTGAAGGTTCGGCGTGTGATTGTAGAGATCGGAGTTCACGAAAAGAAATCCAGGATAATCCCGCATCTTCGCCATCATTTTGGCCGCCGTGCCGTAGACCTCATTGGCATCGATTCCAGAGAGCGCATAGGCGAATTGGCCTTGCGCATTGGCCGTGGCGCCGGTACTGATCTCTAGCGCCGGATTGGGCTGAAGGAATGCCACCGTTCCGGGTATCGCATTGCTGATCCCACCCATCAGCTCTCCCGCGACTTGCGCAATGGGCGGACGCTGCGATGGGGGTTTCAAAAAAGCAATCAGGAAGGCCTGGTTGGATCCCATGAACTGCCCATTTCCGCTCATTGTAAAGGTGCTGCGCACGGCAGGATTCGCCTTCATGATCTTTTCCGCCTGCGTTTGATACGCGTGCATCTGATCGGGCGAGGAGCCCTCCTGTGCCACCAGTACGCCGCGGATAAACGAGCTGTCACCTACGGGCAGGAACGATTTGGGGACTACGGAAAAGAGATACACGGTCCCGATCAGGCAGACCACCCAGGCAATCGCTGAGACCCAGCGATTGCGAAGAAAGAACCACAGCGAGCGTCCGTAGATATTCAGCACGCGATGCTCAAAGGCGCCGAAGACGCGCTCCATCCACGTCTTCTTTACGCCCTCGCCGCGACGGCCAAGCAGCCGAGAGGTCATCAGAGGTGTGAGGGTAAGCGACACGACGCCACTCGCCAGAATGGAGATCACGATGGTGATTGAAAACTCGCGGAAGATTCGGCCCATCAGCCCGCTCATAAACACCAGGGGGATAAAGACCGCAGCCAGCGAAAGCGTCATGGCCAGGATGGTGAAGCTGATTTCCTTGGCCGAGTTCAATGACGCTTCGAAGGCGTTCTGCCCATCCTCCATCAGACGGACAGTGTTTTCCAGAAAGACGATGGCATCATCTACCAGAAATCCGATCGCCAGGGTTAGAGCCATCAACGAGAGGTTATCCAGGCTGTAGCCCAATGCATTCATCGCTATAAATGTAAGAAACAGCGACAAGGGCAGCGCCACCGCTGGAATCAGGGTGTCAGTAGCTCGGCCGAGGAATATAAAGATAACCGTGACCACCAGGACGAATGCGATCCAGAGCGTAGCCTGCACATCCTTAATGCTGCCCACGATGGTTTGCGAACGATCGTAAGCAGGCACAAGCAGAACGGAGGATGGAAGCTGCGTCTGAATAGTGGGAATTAAGTCTCCCACAGACTTGGCCACCTCAACCGCGTTTGCGCCGGCCCGCCGAAATACCGCGACCACCACGGTCGCTCCAGGCTGAGGATATCCACGCACCCAGAAGCGCATGTCAATCCGCTCGTCCTGCACGGATTGCCTGGCTTTGGCGATGTCCTTTAGGTACACGGGCGAGCCGCTGCTCTGTCCGACGATGAGCTGGTTGTACTCATCGGCCGTTGCTAGTTGGCCCTGCGGCTGTAGCAGGAAGCTGCGATGAGGTCCATCCATCTGGCCTGCGCCGGTGTAGGCCGTTCCATTCTTGACCGCGTTCGCCAGATCTTCCAGAGTGATGTTACGCACCGCCATCGCCGATGGGTCGGCCTTGATCCTCACGGCGGACTGCGTACCGTAGACCGCAACCTGGCTGACACCCGGCAGAATGCTGATGCGCTCGCCGACCTGCGTGTTGGCGTAATCGTAGAGCTGCCCCTCGGTCGCCGTGTCGCTGACCAGCGCGATGTACTCGATCGGCTGATCGTTAGGGTTCGTCTTGGTGAACGTTGGAGGGCTGGGCAGGTCAACGGGGAGCTGCCCTTGCGCACGGGTGATGGCGGCCTGCACGTCGGTTGCTGCTCCATCCAGGCTCTTGGACAGATCGAACTGCAGGACAAAGCTGGAATGTCCCTGACCGTTGTTGGAAGTGACCAGCTCCAGCCCTGGAATCTGCATGAATTGACGCTCCAGAGGCGTGGCCACGTTGTTAGCCATGGTCTCCGGCGTGGCACCAGGATAGTTGACTTGTACCTGGATCACCGGATAGTCAACAGAGGGCAGATCGCTTACCGGCAGATGTGTGTACGCCTCCATGCCGAACAGGATGACCGAGATAGTCAACACAATCGTCATCACCGGCCGGCGAATGAACGCTTCGGATAGATTCATGACTGGCCTGCTTTCTTCCCGATCGGGCTGTTTGCACTCGCAGGCACGGCACTTGAGCCACTGGATTCAACGCGCACTTTTCCGCCAGGGCGAACCAGCATTTGCCCGGCAAGTACGATGCGTTCTCTGGAGGCCAGTCCCTGGGTCACAACAACATCCTTGCCCTGGCGCTGCCCCAATGCCACGGGCCGCAGCTCCGCCGTCTCGTCTGCTTTCACGACGTAGACAAAGGGTCCTTTCTGGCTGATTTGCACCGCATCATTGGGAATGAGCACGGCTTGCTTCGCCGTGTTGAGCACCAGCCTTACATTCACAAATTGCCCGGGCCAGAAGTGATGATCGGGGTTACTGAGGGTGGCACGCAGGTTGACTGTCCCGCTGCCGTTCTGCACCGCATTATCGAGAAACTCGACACGGCCCGGCTTGGCCACATCCTCCGCATCGGAGGGGAGCCGTACCGTCGCCGTCAACAGGCCTCGCGACATTTGGCGCTGCACTTCAGGGAGATCACTCTCGGTGACCGTGAACGTCGCATAGATGGGATCGAGACGTTGGATCGAGAGCAGGGCAGTGGAGTTTGCCTGCACAACATTGCCCACATCCACCAGGCGAGCTCCTGCCCGGCCATCAATAGGAGAATGAATGTAACAGTATTCAAGGTTGAGCTTTGCGGTCTCGAGAGCGGCTTCCGCAGCTTCCACCTGCGCCTGGTCCACATCAACCGTGTTCTTCTTCGTGTCGTAGTCCTGTTTGGAGATGGCTCGGGTTCCAATGATCTCTTCGTCGCGCGCGAATTGAATTCTGGCGAGATCAAGGGACGCCTTTGCCTGCGCGAGGGACGCCTTTGCCGAGTCGAGCTGTGCCTGGTAGGGACGGGGGTCGATGACAAACAGCAACTGCCCCTTATGGAGACTTTCGCCATCGCTGAAATGCCGTTCGACAATGCGTCCCGCAAGCTGCGGTGTGACAGTGACGGACTCAAAGGCCGCGTTCCTGCCGATTTCGTCCAGATACTGAGGAACATCCTGGGCCGTCGCACTCACCACGGTCACCAGCGGTGCCGGCATTGCAGGTGCGGCGGCCTGAACATCGCTTTTATTGCAACCCGCTGCCACCAGCAGCAACAGCAGCACTGCCACATACGGAATCAATCCGTAGAGAGACCCCGGGGTGCCTTGTGTCTTTTTCGTCTTCATCATCCCTGCCATCCTCATTCTGAATGCCTGCTGCATAATCACGCCGAGGCCGCCGTGGCTAGCCGCCCTAGCTCAGAGTCGCTGTGTTCGCGTGGCGTGACTTCTATCCCAACTGCTTTCCCGGTCTGCTGTAGCGCACGGCTCCGGGCGGTCAGGATGTCGTGCCTTGAGCAGCCCAAAATGACCGCGCATTGCTGATCGGAATAGTGCTCAAGAACCGACATCACATAAACGAAGCGTTCGAAGGGTTTGAGTTCCAAAATCGCGGCGAACGGCCGCTGGTTCGCGGAGAGCGTGTTGCCTAGCGTGGAGCTCGAAGCGCTGCCGTCATCCATTGGCCGAGGGGTGATGACCCGCACTGCGTTCAGCATGATCACTCGCCTGGCCCAGGATCGTGCCCATTCCTTAAAGACCGGATTCCCTGCGATGGCGTCTTCCAGCCCTGCTACAAAGCATTGCTCCGCCATCTCCCCATCCGCGGCCAGCAGGAGCGAGAGCAGATGCAGGCTATTCATGTCCTCGTCAAAGATGCGTTGAAAGTCGAGGATGCTCGCATAGGGACTGGTGTTCGTACTGTGCGTTGTTTCTGTCATGATCACCTCCGCGGTGATGGATCTCTTCCTTCGTGCGATGTAAACGGCTTCTCGTGATCACTCATCGTGCCGGGGCAACTCCTTGCCAGGCGCTTCAGGGTGTGCCGCGTGAGGACGCCACAGCAGGAAAACTTGGCTCCGTCTTTCATCAAGTTAAGGATCGCGTCCTCTCCCTCACGGCTGATCACCGTAAGACTGCTGACATCGATCACCAATTTGCGGCCGTCCAGGTTACGGCTCGCGTCTTTCCAACTGGCGGCAAGCTCATCCACCCAGGGCGACATGAGCCTTCCTTCCACCACCAGCCTGCGTTTAAATCGAGTGTCGATCGTGGAGATTTTGAACATATCGGTGTCTACTACACTTCGGTAGAGTGCAACCTGCGTGCCAAAGAGAAGTGCGTCGATCATTCTCGTAAAGCGATGAAATCATTGGCTGCGAGGAACACTGACCATGCGTGTCAGCCCATAATGACAATGTCAAAATTGACACTGTCAAAATGAATGACAAAGTACACGCGGAGAAGATTGTGAAATTAAGGAAGAAGGGGTCGAATCAAGGGGGGCGTCCGCATCAAGTCGGTGCAGGTGGAGACGTGCCAGAGGTCAGCTTATGGGAAGTTTGTGGAGAGTTAGAAGCTAGAGAGTTACGAGACTTGTCGCGGATCGATGCCGAGCTTTTTCATGCGCGCAATAAGCGTGGTGCGTTTGATGCCCATCCGCGTTGCGGCGCCATCAGCGCCTGCTACCCGCCCATGGGTAAGCTTCAGAACGCGAACGATCTCATCCCGATCATTGGCTTCGCGAGTGCCCGCTGCCGGAACGCTCCGGCCATTGCCGGCCAGTTCACCAATGGGAACTTGCAACGCAGGGCCGTGGGTCAGGATCACAGAGCGCTCGATGAAGTTTTCCAGCTCTCGAATATTGCCTGGCCAGTGCCAGTTCGATAACTTCTTCATGGCTTCGGCGGGGACGGATTCGATCTGCTTCTCCATGCGCCGAGCATACTTCTGCGTGAAGTAGCGGACCAGCAACGGAATATCCTCTGGGCGTTCGCGTAAGGGCGGGATGCGAATCGGAAACACGTTCAGCCGGTAGAACAGATCGCTGCGAAACTCCCTGTCTTCGATCATTTTTTCGAGGTCGCGATTGGTGGCTGCCACCAGCCGTATATCCACCTTCTTGGTTCGCGTGCTTCCCAGCCTTTCAAACTCACGCTCCTGCAAAGCGCGCAGCAGCTTGGGCTGGATGTCGAGGGGAATGTCTCCGACCTCGTCAAGGAACAACGACCCCTGGTCGGCGAGTTCCAATCGGCCAACCTTCTGTGAAATTGCACCGGTGAAAGCTCCACGTTCGTGTCCAAACAACTCACTTTCAAGCAGTCCGGTAGGAATGGCGGCGCAGTTGAGCTTTACGAAGGTCCGGTCTTTGCGGCGGCTGCGTTCGTGGATCGCGCGTGCGATCAACTCTTTCCCCGTTCCAGTTTCGCCAAGCAGCAGTACCGTGGAATCGCTGGGGGCCACGGTGTCCACGAGATTTAGTACATGGCGGAGTGCCGAACTTTGTCCAACGATTCCCTCAAAGTCCATCTCGCCGCGAATCTCCTCTTCCAGATACAGCTTCTCCTGCGCAAGCTTGTTCTTAAGGTCCTCGATTTCCCTGTATGCCAGCGAATTCTCCACCGCAATCGCAATCTGCCGTCCGACCTGCGACAGAAAAGCGACCTCACTCTCTTCAAATGCATCTTCTTTCCGGCTCGCCACCGCCAGCACACCAAGCGCCCGCTCCCGGCTTACAAGCGGCACAGCGCAGAACGACTTCATCCCCTCTTCCACGGCCTTGGCATGGAACTCAGATGGCAGGGTAATCGAATCGATCCGGTTCAGAACCCATGGCTTTCCGCTTCGGAAAACCTGGCCTGGCGTCGTCCCCTCAATCGGGATCATGGATGTATCAAAGAAAGCACCCTTGGTATCGGGGAAATCAAGCGCATGGACCCTTAAGTCCTTGCCATTTGGTTCGGGCAGCATGATTTTCGCAGCGTCGCATTGCATTACACGGCGGACAATGGCTGAGATGGATCGCAAGAGGTCGTGAAGGTCCAGGTTGGAGACAACTTGATTCGTAAGGTCAAGGATCATGGTCAGCCGATCCTGCGCCTGGCGAGATAGGTAGAAATTCACCGCTGCGTCAATCGCCAGTGCAATTTGATCGGCCACCAGGGATAGGAACCGGACCTCGTCCGAAGAATAGGCATGGGGTCGCGAGCTGCCGATGCTCAACACACCCAGACGGCGATCTCCTCGCGCTAGCGGCAGACAGCAGGTTGAAGCAATTCCCCGTTCGTTGAGATAGTCGCCATGTTTCTCAAACCGAACCTCTTGCCTCCAGTCCCCGGTGACAAGGACCTGCTGAGAGTTATGCACCAGCTCGGTCGGGGTATCTGCCACCACGACCTCACCCTCAGGCAAATCGATCTTTTTTCCGTTCGAGTAGAGCAGGTGCCACCCAACTACATTAGTTTCTTGTTCAAAGGCAATAAGTTGCAGGTATTCAAAGGGAACAACTTCGTGCAACGCTTGGAGGAGCACATCGCCAGCCCGGTCGCAATCGCCACACGCGCCGATTGCATGCGTCGCGCGCAGCAACGCTTCATAACGATCCCTGAACGGTTCTGAGATAGATATCGGCGCAGCACTCATGCGCCCTCGCGTGTCAAAGAGGAATTCGGTCGAACCATCAGTACTCATCGTCGCAGGCCCTTCAGTCTGTTTCATCAGATGTAAAGATAAGAGAGAAAGCTTCGACAAAATAATTTAGGGAGTTGCGCCCCCTGACTACACAAAGCTTTATTGCCTTCCCTATAGGCAGCTCCTGAACCTGCTTGTAAAGCTCCTTGCGATCATATGGATCCATCATGTGATCTCCCTTGGCCCCTGCTTAAACAAGGAGTACACACGGATCCCGAATGCTATATTACCGGCCTCACGGAGGCGTGCTTTCCGGCAGAGTTGACCTGATCAAGAAGCTGAAGCCCGACCCGGCTCGCGACAATCTCCCCGAACTCCCCCACCACCTAGCGCTCCTTGGCACAAAAGACGCGCTTCTCTATCTGCTGGAGCTGGGAGCCAATCCCGACGAGAAGCCCAACGGCGGCTCTTCTGCCCTGGACGCAGCCCTGTGGCGGCTCGATCCGGGCCCGATTGGCCGAGATGGATTCTCACTATCAAGGTACAGCGCGTGGGAAGCTCTGGAGAACGTAGGACTGCTATGGGTGCACGGCGCCGTCTGGAATCCAGAGACCTATCAGATGAATTCGCTGCGCAAATCACTCATCGCGCGATGCTTCGGTATCAATTGATCTGCTGCAACTATTTCGCAAGCACAGTTCCTGTCCTGCTGCGCTCATTCACAAGTCGATACGGTCCGATAGCAGCCCCAGCCCCCGGCCACAAAAGGGGACTCTCAATACACCGGCAAACTCTTGAATACAAACTACCGGAAACGCCAGCTTGAGTTGGCCATGAACCAATGAATTATGGGCCGAAGCGATTACTCTCCCACAATCTCCGGCTTGCTCTGCGCCTGCCTGCTGAGGCGATGGAAGAAGAAGGCGAGCGGCATGCAGGCGAGTGCAAGGTAGCCCAGCAGCCGGAAGTTGTCGGCATAGGTGAGCAGGGCGGCCTGCTGCTGGATGACTCCATAGAGCGCGCCCAGAGCTTTCTGGTGGGCGGCGTAACCGTCAAAGCCCGCGGCGAAGAACTTGGCCTGCATACCTTGTATGAATCCACTCATCTGCGGATTGGCGGTCGTGGCATGGGCCGTCAGATTGCTTTGATGAACCTGCGATCCGCGGACAAGGAAGGTGGTGACCGAGGCAATGCCGACGCTGCCGCCAATGTTGCGCATCAAGTTGTAGATGCCGGCCGCGTTGCCCACCTCCTGCTTGGGCAGCCTGCCCATGGCCATAGTGGTAAGCGGCACAAAGATGAAGCCGCCGGCAAATCCATTGAAGAAGTTGGGCAAGGCGACCGAGGCCATGGAGATACCCAGGTTAATGTGACCGAGCCACAGCGTGGAGGCGCCCAGAATGATAAAGCCAATTGCCAGCAATACACGGCTATCAATATGGCGCACCAGGTAGCCGACGGTGGCCATGGCAATCATCGAGCCGAGGCCGCGCGGACTGACGGCCAGTCCACTGTCCACCGCCGGATAGCCCATCAGCGTTTGAAGAAAGAGCGGCAACAGGGCCGTGGAGCCGTAGAGTACGAAGCCGTAGAGGCAAGTGATGATGGTTCCCACGCAGAAGTTGCGGTCGGCGAGGATGCGCAGGTGCACGATCGGCTCAGGATGTATGAGTTCGCGCACGATGAAACCCACCAGTGCGATGACGGAGGCAGCGGCAAGCCAGCGTATCCAATCCGCTTCGAACCAGTCGGCCTCTTGCCCTTTGTCCAGAATGAGCTGCAATGTGCCCAGCCAGATGGCCATCAGTCCAAAGCCGAGAAAGTCGATCGAACCTTGCACGGCGCGCCGCAGGTAGGGTGGGTCCTCCACAAACATCTGCACCATGAACAGGGCCAGGATGCCCACCGGCAGATTGATGTAGAAGATCCAGCGCCAACTGTAACTGTCGGTAATCCAGCCGCCGAGGGTCGGTCCAATGACTGGCGCGACGACGATGCCAATGCCGTAGGCGGCCATGGCCGTGCCATGTTCAGAGGGTGGGAAGCTTTCCAGCAGGATGGATTGCGCCAAGGGCTGCATGCCTCCTCCGCCGACGCCCTGCAAAATACGGGCAATGATCAGCATGGGCATGGTGATGGCAATGCCGCAAAGCAGTGAAGCCAAGGTGAAGATGCCGATGGAGGTCATCAGCAGGCGTTTGCGCCCCATGCGACGGGAGATCCAGCCAGTGGCAGGCAACATGATGGCGTTGGAGACCAAGTAGCTGGTCAGCACCCACGTGGATTCGTCAGTCGTTGCCGAAAGGTTGCCGGCAATATGTGGCAGCGCGACGTTGGCCACCGAGGAGTCCAGGACAACCATGAAGGTGGCCAGCATAACCGAGGTGGTGATCATCCAGGGATTGGCCTTTGGCGTCCAGAACTCGTGCTCGGGCTGTTCGTCCTCGAATGCTGCGCCGTTTGCCGTGCTCATGCCCCCACCGCTCCCCATTGTCGCTGACCATAAAACTGACTATCCGGTCAGTACAATATATGCTATGGTCATTCTATCAAAAAACAGTTTTGGCCGCAGGGAGCTTGAGCGGGATGAAGACCAAACAGCAAGTTGTCTCGGAGTTTCGTCGCACAGCCATTCTGGATGCCGCGTGCACGGTGTTTGCGCGCAAGGGGTATGCCCGTGGAATTCTGGACGACATTGCCAACGTAGCCGGCGTGGCGAAGGGAACGGTGTACCTCTACTTCCGTTCCAAAAAGCAGATATATAAAGCCGTGCTGGAGCGGGACATGGAGGCACTTAAGTCCGGCACGCTGAGCCGTATCGGCGAGGCGGCGACGCTGCGGGAGAAAATAAGAATCTTCGCGCTGGCGCGCATCGAAAACGCCGAGAACCGCAAGGAGTTCTTCCGCATCATGGACATCGAGAGTGGGGAACTGGCCTACACCCGCAGCCAGTATCGCAACTGGCTGCGCGAACCAGTGCTCCGTGTGGCTGAAGCCATTGCCGAGGCATCACAGCGGGGAGAGATTTGTGCCGTACCCGCGGAAAAGGTGGCATGGATGATCGCCGACGTGACCCGCGGTACCATCCAGCGGCGGCTGATGGGGCAGAACGAGACTACTCCGTCCGAAGATGCCGACTTCCTGGTCAAGTTTATTTGGAATGCACTGAAGGCATAGCAATGCCGTAATCCTCTGGGCGCGGCAGCAAGCTTGCCTGTGAAAAGGGCATCTGTGCGTAGCTATACGCATAGGGCCCGCTGAAACCTTCAGAGACAGCAATCAGCCGCAGATCTCACGGAAAACTGTCTCGCAAACCATCGCAGCACGTCTTCCTCAGCCCCAACAAAACAGGCGGCCAACTCACGCCGCCTGCGCTATCTCCAAGACTCAGGGGAAAGAGATGCTTACTGCATCTGCCGCAACAGTTCAACAAGTCGGAACGCAACCGATCTCCGACATCGTTCTCGAGTTTGCGAATCGCCCTGAGCCCGATGTCCGTCATCCCATTACTGCTCTACGATCAGTGTGAAAGGAACTGGATCTGCTGAGCCGGCTCCTGTTCCTGAAGCCGAGATAGTGACCGAGAGAGTATAAGTACCAGCCACCGTCCTCGGTCCGCTATAGCCGCCGCATCCCATCATTGCAGCAGTTATGGCAATGGCCAGAGTAGATATGCACAGCATCAGCAGCGCTGGCTTCTTCCATCGCCTTTGCCGGAACAGCACAATGCCGCCGAAGATGCCCGGCAACATACAGACCGATGCCAACCAAACCACGCGAGGGAGCAGCGCGCTAGCGGCGGTGCCGGTTGTCGGACCTTCGGTCACGACCGTCATCACAGTCGTCAGTGGGGTATCGGACCCATCTGCCGTAACCGAAACCGGGTTGAACGAACAACTGACTGTCGCAGGGATGGAGCCGCAACTGGGCGTGATCGTCCCTTTGAAGCCGCCCAGCGGTGTGATGGTGAAAGTTGCCTTGCCGGTCTCACCGGCCTTCAGGGTCAGTGATGGCGGATTGGACGATACCGTGAATGCATACGCGGTCACCAGCTGCTCTACGGTCACAGTGGCGGTAGTGTAATGGGCCGTGTCTTGTGGAGTAAACGTCGCTGTCAGCTGGGTGCTTCCAAGCGGCAGCACGGTACCGGCAGGTGGGGCGTAGCTGAATGTGCCCGGCACCGAGGAAGCAGCGTCGAGTTGTGTGGCGCCCAGCGCCGTGCCATACGCGATCGAGGCTGGGGTCGCCCAGCTAAGCGTAGGAGTGACCAAGCCGCTCACGCTCGGGGTCGGGATGCTGTCTGTGAGGTAGATGGTCTCGGTCACGGGGGGAATTTGAACCTGCCCAAGTACGGTCCACGGTATGCTGATCAAGCCCTGGACACCGTTTACATCTGTCGCGACGACCACAAGCGTGTAGGTGCCCGTTTGTGTTGGAGTTCCGGTCAACGCGCCGGTCTGGGCATTGAAAGTCATGCCCGGCGGCGTTGGGAAGATGATGTAGCTGTAGGGTGGAGTCCCTCCCGAGGCGGTGATGCTCCCGGAATAAGGCACGCCCACATTTCCCGCGGGCAAAATGGGGGTGAGAGTGAGTGGGGCGCTCAACAGAAGCAGGTAATTATTGCCTACCACGCAGCCCACACTATCCTTAACCGACAACGTGAACGAATAATCCCCGGTGGGCGGAGCAGGAGTGCCAACCACCACGGGACCATTTGAGGTGCCGCCTGTGAACTGCAGCCCTGACGGCAGGGTTCCAATGATGGACCAGGAAAAGGCGCCTGTCGTTCCACTGACGAAGAATGCCTGATCGTAGAGGATACCAAGTGACGCAACCGGCAGTAGTGGTCCCGCCGGAGTGATGGTGAGAGTTGGGCAATTGATCACCAGCTGGAAGCTCTCGCTCGAAGACGTGCCGGAAGAATCGGTCGCGGTGATTGTGATCGGGAAAGTGCCGGCCTGGACCGGCGTTCCGGACAGCGTTGGGCCATTCAATGTGATTCCCATTGGCAGCGTTCCAGTTTCCGTGAAGGTGTAATTCCCGGTGCCGCCAATGGCGGAGAAGGTCTGTGCGTAGAAGGAATTCACCGTTCCCGCCGGAACCGTGCCGGGCGATATCTGGATCGTAATGATGGGTGCGGATCCGATGAGCGTAATGGTCTGAGAGTAAAAGTTGGAAGTACCGATCTGCGTGCTGGTGACATTACTCTGCTGGGCGTTGTCCTGGAAGATAAAGCTGGATGTGTCGTCTCCCCCCGCCGTGGGCGCAAAGGTGATCGTGATGGCGCAGCTCTGTCCTGGAGCGATTGTTATGCTCGGCGGATTCGCCACCGTTCCGCATAAAGTGCTTGTCGAGTACACGTGAGAGAAGGAACCAGATCCCGTAAGGATGGTATCCATTGGCACGCTCAGGGTGGCCGTACCGGTGTTCTGCAGCGTGAGCGTTTGGCTTTCGGTTTGCCCCGGCGTCACCGAGCCGAAGTTCAAACTCGTTGGGCTGAAGCTGGCGTAAGGCGAGCCCGCCGTGCCACCGCTCTTGCCGAGCAGAGATTGCAGAACGGCCACTCCCTGGCTTCCTGCCACTGCAACATCGTGGCCGGTAGCCGCGCTGCCGGCGCTGTAGAAAGACCCCGTGACCAGGCCCGAACTGTTTGAAGTTGCAACCTGCACCACCGGTGCGCCAAACAGTCCGGCGCCTTGTCCTGGCAGGACACCGACCAGGCCTCCCCCGGAGATAATCAGGTCGTTGATCCCATCGGCGTTGGCATCCGCCACCGCGGCAAAGACAGGTCCATACTGCCCGAACTCCGTGCCCGGCGAGAAGGTGACGTTGGCGAGAGGTGAATCAAGGTCGGTCTCCTGTAACGTCGCCAGCGAGGTGCCGCTGAAGATCGCAATTCCCTTGGGATTGACCAAAGGACCGGTTGGACAGGAGTTCTTGTTATTGTTGAGCGCTACCAGGTCGAGATAGCGGCCACCAGTAAGTGAGCCTGCGGTCACAAATCCGGGGTTCCAGTTCGACTGGCTGGAGGTCACCGGGACGGCCGATGCGAAGGAACCGTCCCCTACTCCGGGAAAGACCAGCACGTTGCCATTGGTAAGCGTGTACTGATAGCTGCTGTTGTAGCCGCATGTGGCGCCGACGGCCACCAACAGGTCCAGATTTCCATCCTGATTGACATCAATCAATGCCATCGAAGAGATGGTGCCGGCGCCGGTGCCCGTCGTGTACTGGTGACTTGCGGTCCAGCCCGAGCTGGAGCCGGCAAAGACCGTGATTCCGCCCGAACTGTCGCCCACGATCACGCCTGGGTACCCCGATGTGTCAATCGTGCCGGCGACGATTGCCAGCGGATACGAGGATGACGAGAGGCTGCCGCCCGCAAATGTCTGCTGCGCTGCAAAGGTCCCATCGCCATTGCCCTGGAGGAAGCTGACGTTGCCGTCCAGCCGATTGGCCACAAACGCGCTGACATGTCCGTTCACCGGGGCGAGCGCGACTCCGATGGGCTGGTTGCCGACTGCAAAGTCTCCCTGGTAGGTGTATCCGCCGTTTGTGTTACTGCTGAAGGATGAGATGGTGTTTGTATTTACATACGTAGATGGATTGATTCCGTTCACCGTTACGAAGTCGCCGATGCCGTCGCCGTTGAGGTCCGCGGTGGCCAGACCCACTGGGAAATCCGCGGTTGGCTGGCTGCTTACGGTTTGTGGCAGAGCCGTGTAGGTGGGAGGATGCGGGAACGAGCCGTCACCCTGGTTCAGCAGCGCTGTGATTCCCTGGTTCTGCTCCATCAAAATGAGGTCCGGATGGCCGTCGCCATTGGCATCACCGATGACCAGTTGCGAGCCGTACACTCCGGGACCTGTCCTGTACTCGGCGGAGAAGCTGCCAGTCGAGTTGCCATACAGCGGAATGATGTTCTGTACGCCGGAAAACGCGCCGCCCCCGAGCAGGACGATGTCGGTATAGCCATCGCCATTCAGGTCGGCGGTGGCCAGTTGCACCGGAGAATATGAGGTCCAGTTCTCCGAGTACGGCGTCTGGAAGGTGCCGTTTGAGCTGCCGATCCAGACATAGAGCGAGCCGTTGGCGAGGCCGGCAAAACCAGTGTTGCCGTTCAGCACAAAGGAGACGACTCCACCCAGCAGTCCCGCGCCTGCTGGCAAGTTCAGGTTGAAGGTTACTGGTGCGGCGTAACTGCCGCTCGCATAGCTTGAGATGCGCGCCGTGCCATCAACGCCGATCAACAGAATCGTCGGCGTGCCGGCAATGTTCAGATAGTCTGCCTCAGAGACTTGCCAGGCGGAGTTGCTGAGGATGGCCTGCGCGGTGAAGCTGCCGCTGCCGTTGTTGGTCAGAACCGAGACGGTTGAAAGGGTCTGGTTCAACGTGCTCGAGTAAGTGAGTGAGGTGGTAAGCAGGTTCAGCGTGCCATTTGGGTTGGGAAAGACCTGCAGGGTATAGCCCACCTGGTTCAACGCCACCGGAGTGCCGAAGGTGCCATCCCCATTGCCGGGAATCAGAAACAGATTACTCTGATCGTCGCTGGCCACAAGGTCAACCTTGCCGACGCCCGTCAACGGGCCGGCAAAGATCGTGCTTAGTCCATCCTTGATGCCGGAGCCGGGAAAGGTGTAGCTTGCCGTTGCCGTGAAGGTGCCGTCGCCGTTGCCGGTGAAGATCGTGAGCAGTGGTCCGCCGCCGCCGGTTGAGTTGGTGACCGCAAGATCGAAGACGCTGCCGCCGCCATTGCCGAAGTATCCGCCCGCAATGTTGCCCGCCAGCACTGATGCGCTGGGATAGACCGAGCCCGCGGCATAGGCCGCCCCAGGGGGATAGACCTGCGCCTGCGAAGCCCCAAGCGCGGCACAGAGGATCAGCACGCAAAGGCAGCTATACCGCCGAACCCGGCACATTCTCGTCATCTGCATACGGCAATCTCCCTTCTGTTGCGCGCGGTAATGATCGTTCAGGGCTGCCTGGGAACGCCGGAGGGCTTGGCTGCCTGTGCGCTGGGGGAGGCGCCTTTCGCACCCCGTGCCGAGGAACTCGTAGCCGGGGGACTACTGAAACTGAGCGTGACAGAGACGTTCAGAACCTGGGTATTCTGAATTGGGATAGGCGTGGGAAGCGTGTACGACGTCAGATCCAGAATTGTCGCGGTGAGCTGTTGGGCGCCAGCCGTTTGAGTGCTTGAGAGATGGCAGCCATTGACACTGAGTGTGGAGGTATCGTTCAGGCATACCGTGAGGTAAGTTTCCACGGAGGTGATTGTGGTGCCGTTGTCGAACGGCGAATTTGCGGTCAGCGTTCCCGACAGAGTGATTTGACCCGTCGCGGATACCGGGCTTACCGTCAGAGTATTCACACAGAAAACAGGGGCGAAGGTCGTCACCACCTGGTAGACGTAGTAGTAGCAGTTGTTGTAGGCAGCGGATGTCGGGCCGGCAATCAAGCATCCGCCTGATTCGCAGGGCCCGTCGGAAACAATGGTGGGGAAGTAATAGGCGAAGGCTCCAGCCGAGATATTTGGGAATGTGTTATAGACAGAACTGCTCGGCCCCAGGTTAATACCGATCGCAGGCAGGTCAAACCCCTCAGTTCCAATACTCCGTAAGCCACTTGGGCTGGTATAGGGTAATGACTGCCCAAACAACAAGCTGGGCAGGTACATATCTACGGCGTTTGTCGTCAGTGCGTTCTCAAACTCCACATGCTTTGCCAGCGAGCCGTCCTGGTTGCGGACGTCGAGCTTCCAATATCCGCTGACCTGGATTCCTTGGCGCTGCGCGCTCTCCTGCGCTGCGCCAGATGCCTTGGCCGCGGAAGCCGGCGCAGGATTGGCCACCTGGGCGGGTGAATTGCCCACCGCCGTTTGACCGTGCATAGAGGTTGTAACAGCGATCAGGACAGAAAGGGCAATCGCCTGCCACTGAATTCTGCCAACAAAGGGACGGCTGCTCAAAGTGGTGTTCATGTGCCTCCAATGCGCGCTGTTGTGAATCAGGGGGGACTGCAACTCTGGAGGGAGGCTATGGTTGAATTCCCGGAAGGTCAATGAACGGAATCCAATTTCTAGATGAACTTAATCTGTACAGCTAAAGACCACATTCTTCTACTGGTTCATGCCACTTTTGTCCGCATCGGCAGGACCATTGTGCTATCGTTCCTTGCAACGATGGGGGGTGGTGTGGTGTGCCCCGTCTACTTTTCTCCTCTTAGGCTGCCATGGGAACTGCACCGCTCATCCGGGCCTGCCGTTTCGGACCCTATGAGCTGAACCTGCGTACCGGCGATTTGCGCAAGAACGGCCGGCATATCCGGTTGCAGGAAAAAACCCGAAATCTTCTCATTGCACTGGTGGAACAGCCGGGCGAGATTGTTACGCGCGCGGAGTTGCGCGAGCGCCTTTGGCCCCAGGATACCTTCGTTGATTTTGAAGATGGCCTGAATACCGCCATGCGCAAACTGCGAGAGAGCCTCAGCGATACCTACCAGTCTCCCCGGTTCATTGAGACACTTCGCGGACGTGGCTATCGCTTCATCGCCACGGTCGAACTGATCCCCGCAGGAGAAGACGCCGCCCCCGATGGCAACGAAAATGATTTACCCACCAGTCCAGCGGGAGACGACGAAACCAATAGGACCGGATCGCGTGCGCTCCACTGGCGAACGACCATCATCACGATTCTAGCGACGAGCGCCGTTCTAGCCATGTTGGCTTTCTTTGCAGTGCGATGGCGGACTTCACGCCCGCAGAGAGTTTCCATTGCCGTGCTGCCGTTGGCGAACATGACGGGCGATGCCTCTCGTAATTACCTGTCGAATGGAATCACCGAAGAATTAATCGTCCGCCTGGGACAGATGGGGCCCGACCGCCTGCGCGTGATCGCACCGACCTCAGCCAAGACTTACGGTGGCACCAGTAAGAACGTCGCGGAGATCGGCCGCGAGTTGGATGTGCAGTACGTGATCGAGGGCAGCCTTCAGCAGCAGGGTGCGGTCATTCGCGTGGTGACACAGCTGGTTCGGACCAATGACGGCGCGCGTCTTTGGGCAAACAGCTATGACGGCGACCTGGGCAACCTGTTCGAGCTGGAGAATAACGTGGCGGACTCAGTTGCTCACGCGCTCACCTTGAAGGAGCCGTCGCTGCCCTCGCCCGGGTATATGCCTGCGCGGGTTGAGGCTCATGATGCCTATCTGCAAGGCCTCTATTCTCTCTCCGAGCGCTCAAGGAGCGGATTCGCCCAAGCTCTGAATAGTTTTGGCCAGGCGGTTGCAATCGATCCCAAGTATGCTGCGGCTTATGCCGAGCTTGCCGTCACCTATGACCTGATGGGCCAGTACAACTGGATGAGCTCGGAGAACGCTCGAAACCTGGGATATGCGGCCGCCGAGCAAGCTCTCTCGCTGGATCCTGAACAGGCGGAGGCCCATGCCTCCCTCGGATTTTCTCTGTGGTTTTACCGGTGGGATGGAGCGGCTGCGGAACAGGAGTTTCGCAAGGCCATCGCGCTTTCTCCGCAAAACGTGGACGCGCACCACTGGTATGCGCAACTGCTGATGACAGACGGGCGATTTGACGAAGCCGAGACACAGATGCAAGCTGCATTGAGATTGGACCCTCGATCTCCGATCCTGCGAACTAACCTGGGATGGCTTTACTACTTTGAGGGACGCAACGCGCAGGCGATTCAGGAACTACAGGATGTCATTCGGACGAATCCGGACTTTGTCACGGCACACTACAAGTTGTGGTATGCGTACTCGGTTGCCGGCGACGAGGGACGCGCCTGGCCCGAATTCTATTGGGTATACCGCTGGAGCTCAACTTCCGCGCTGAAGGAACAGATTGCCAAGGCCCATCAAAAGGATGGCATCGCTTCTGCCATGAAGGTGTTTGTCGCGGCCAGTAACTCCGACACCGAGGGCAGCACAGTGGATGGCGCCCGCTGCATGATGTTTGCGCATGACGACGCTGCGGCGCTCCAGCTGCTGGAACGCGCCCTCGATGCGCATGAAGGCTGGCTGATCTTCGCTGCGTTCGACCCTGCGTTTTCGAAGCTCAGGAATGATGCTCGGTTCAAGAGCGTCATGAGCTCTGTGACCAGGGAAAGGATGGCTGAGCATCGTTGAACCGCGCAGCGGCACGGTGAAGTCAGCGTCGCTGATTCCGGGCAGATGGCAGCCAAACAGAAGCTCATTCTGACTTTGAATGTGCGGCCTTCCAGCTTTGCACGCCGCATCCCGGCCCGGACCCTTTCGATAATAAGGTTGCGCTCCAGCCCGGCGATGGCGCCGATGTTTTCCGCTTTCCAGGCTAATGTGGATGCCTATGTAGTGTCGATGCTGTCAAGCCGGCTCGCAGGGAAGATTAATCTGGAGCGAATCTGGCTTCAACAGGACATCTCGGTGCAGCTCAGACAACTAATTGCTGCGTGGGCGAGGGAAGTAAACGATATCCTCCATCAATCTGCCAATGGGAGAATGGTTTCCGAATGGGCGAAGAAATCGGAATGCTGGGATGGAGTCAGGTCAGCTTCGTTTTCAGAGGTCCCAGAGGGAATTCCAGAGCTGGCTTACTAAGGAATTGCCTTAGGTATGCTCCCTCAAAATTAGCGAGTGTATGAAGCTGCCTTGGAAGGCACCGTCGGATTGTCACGCTGCCGCTAGGAGGTAGCCACAAAGGTCGCCAGGCCCCTTATGAAGCTAGTCTTGGGGCATTTGATTGCTGCACAAATCTTGGGCATGAAACGTGCCGATTTCGAGCTACTGGCGCCGCTTCGATTTCCCCTGTTGAGGCTCGAATGAATGAGAAGCGCAACGTGCGCATGGCCGATTCGCGTCCTCTCTCGGGGCCAAGCTCAGCTAGAGCTGACGAAAATCGGGGCCGATCCCATTCACCCGGTAGTGAAAACAGCCCTAAATCCCTTTGTACGACATTTACCATTTTGTACGACAAATCGATCCACAAAACGAAATGACGGCCATTTTGGCGCGTTTATCCATTTTATCCATTGTCTGTAATTGATTGATTATTGGGTAGTTAACTGAAATAGAAGGGATTATAGAAATCACTGGCGGAGAGAGGGGGATTCGAACCCCCGGTACAGGTTTAGGCCCGTACAACGGTTTAGCAAACCGCCGCCTTCAGCCACTCGGCCATCTCTCCGCGAGGGTTGCTTCAGGGATTATATCGGACCGTAGCCGGATTTGCCTAATGTTCTGCAGTGCACTTCGTTTTTTCCTTTCCGCATCGTCGCAATGGATCGCCGCCGCGACTTTCTTCCGATTTCCTCCCCCCGCGCGGTCTCCATCTTCTTCCTCATGATCGAGTCGCCTGGGGAAGGCCGTGGCGCATTCCTGCAATCACGCTCTCCCATATACACGCTCCCCATATACATGCTCTCCCGTACACACGCTCTCCCGTATACATATAAATGACGCGCTCCCATGGATAGGTCTTTTCTCGCCAATCATGGAAGATGCGTTGAGAGAGCCGCCGTGGGCGGCATTCTGAGGCTGTGGTTGACCCGCGCAGGGGTGTGATGGCCGGCTGCAGCGGTATTCCGGCTTAGTAAAGCCCGGGGCCGCTGGCTCGGCGCGGTGGGGGGAGGTACAATAGCTTGTCTTGTATCGCCAAATTTTCCCGTGCCTTTTCCGACCCTCCGCCGGCCGGATGGCGGAGGCCCGGGCATCCCGGATGTGCATGAAAAAGCTATTCTTGCCGCTCGTTGCCCTTGGACTCTTTGTCTCCCCCGCCTTTGCCCAGCAGGACACGGTGGTGGAGGAGATCGTCGCCCGCGTCAACAATTCCATCATTACGCGTGCCGACCTGCGCCGCAATAAAGAGCAGACCGCGCAGGATTCCCGCGAGATGAACCTGACGCAGACGCAGGTGGACGAGCGTGAAAAGAACGCTCTGCGCGATCTGATTGATCAGCAGCTTCTGATCCAGAAAGCTGCCGACCTGGGCATCTCGGCCGACGCCAACCTGGTCAAGCGCCTGGACGACCTTCGCAAGCAGATGAAGGTCAACTCCATGGAGGAGTTGCAGAAAATTGCCGAATCGCAGGGTGTCAGCTGGGAGGACTTCAAGTCCAACACCAAGAATGGCATCCTCACGCAGAAGGTCATCGGTTCGGAGGTGGGCAGCCACATCCAGACCACCCGCGACGAGATTCAGAAGTTTTACGACGAGCACAAGTCCGAGCTTTCGCAGCCGGAGCGCGTGCGTTTGAGCGAGATTTTGATCTCCAGCAATCCCAACGCTCCCACACCGGAGCCGGGCAAGGAGAGCAAGTTCCAGGAGCCTACGGCAAGTCAGGTCGAGGCCGCCAAAGCCAAGGTGGATGAGATTTATGAGCGCCTGAAGAAGGGCGCCAAGTTCGACGAGATTGCGCGCAAGGAATCCAACGGCTCCACGGCCGAGCAGGGCGGAGACCTCGGCTACTTCAAGCGCAAGGATCTGGCAAGGGAGCTGGAAGACAAGAGCTTTGCGCTCAAGACGGGCGAGTACACCGAGCCCATCCGCACCCGCCAGGGCTTCATCATCCTCAAGGTCAGCGACCACATCCAGGCCGGCACGCCTTCGCTGGAGAGCGTACGCGATCAGATCAGCGAGCAGCTTTACAGCCAGAAGGTGCAGCCCGCTCTGCGCGACTTCCTGACCAAGTTGCGCGAACAGGCCTACATTGACATCAAGCCGGGCTACGTAGATACCGGCGCCAGCCCCAACCAGTCCCACCTGGTTTACACCTCAGACACGGGTCCCAAGACCAAGCAGGTTCGCGGCAAAATGGGCGTGGGCAAAAAGAAGACCGTCGTGGTGGTGGGCAGGGACAAGCACGACAAGACCACGGGCAGCACCAGCGAGCTTGGCACGGCCAAGGGCGAAGTGGATGCCAAGACCAGGGCCGCCAATGACAAGGCTGCCGCCGCGCAGGCTGCCGCCGAAAAGGCCAAGGCCGACGCCGCCGAAAAAGAGAAGCTCAGCCACATGTCCAAGAAGGAGCGCGCGCACTACCTGGCACAGAAGAAGAAGGATGAGCGCAAAGCCGCCAAGGCGGGCAAAAAGCTGACCAGCCAGGAAAAGAAGGAAGCGCGCAAGGAAGCGGAGGCGAAGAAGAAGGCGAAGGGCGGCAAGTCCACAGCCCAAACCGCAGCCACTCCCGCAGCGAAGTCCGCAGCTCCGGCAAAGCCAGAGGCTCCCAAGCCGGCGCCCAGCAAGGAGGCGGTGGACAAGCAGGTGGCTGAAAATGCCGCGGCCCTGGCCGCCGAGCAGGAAAAGCTCAGCCACATGTCTCCCAAGGACCGTAAGCGTTACCAGGCGCAGAAGCGCAAGGAAATGCGCCGCAAACAGAAGGAGGAGCGCAAGGCCGCCAAGCAGGGCGCCTCCAGCACCCAGGGCAAGGCCGACGACTCCACCGGGCCAAAGAAGAAGAAGTCCATCAGCTGGTTCTAGCCGCAGAAGAACGCGGCAATAGAAACGGCCCGGGCAAATGTCCGGGCCGTTTCCTTTTCACTGGAAATTGATTTACTTGGCGGCGAAGCCCTTGCGGCGCTGCTTGCTGTAGGCGGCCAGTGCGGCCTCGATGACCGGATAGGCCTCCGATGGCGGCAGCACTTCGTCCACTTCCACGGCCTTGCCCTCCAGCATCTTGTAGTCCTGGAAGAAGCGGCGCAGCATGTTCAAACGGTGCGGCGGCATCTGCGCGGCATCGGTGTAGCTGTTGAACTCCGGATCCTTGCTGGCGATGGCGATGATCTTGTGATCCTTCTTGCCGCCGTCAATCATGGTCATCAGTCCGATGGTGCGGGCCTGGATGATGGTGAGCGGCACCACCGGCTCCTGGCAGAAGACCAGCACGTCGAGCGGATCGTCGTCCTCGGCCAGCGTCTGCGGAATGAAGCCGTAGTTCGCCGGGTAGTAAACGGCCGAGTACAGGATGCGGTCCAGCTTGATCAGGCCGCTGGCCTTGTCCAGCTCGTACTTGACGCTGGAGCCATAGGGGATTTCGATGACGGCGTTGCACTCCATGGGGAGGTTTTCGCCGGGGGTGATGTCGTGCCAGGCATGGATCATGGAAGTCAGTGGCCTCTTGAGGTGTAGGGTCGAAGCTTTATTGTACTGAATCACGGGCCTTTCCGCCCACTGATCTTCGTTAAGCTCGCGCCCGGCCCTTCTGCGAGGCCCCTGAACTACTCCGATGTTGTTGGGTCAATCTGCACTCTGACCTGTGAGACTTTGTTGGCCGGGAAGCCGCCTTTGCGCGCATGCTCCCGCACGGTGGCCTCGTCCGGAGCGATGTACACGCAATAAATCGTGTTATCGGTCACATAGCTCTGCACCCACTGGATCTGCGGTCCCATCTCCCGCAGAACGCCGCACGACGTCTGCGAAACGGCTTTTAGTTGCTCGGGCGTCAGCTTTCCCGCCCCGGGAATTTCTCGCTCGATGACGAACTTCGGCATTCGATTGACCTCACTTTCTGCCACAGCCTCCGGCTTGGGACAGGGGGTGGATTCTACTTCAGATTGGCGACTCCTGTACAGAATTCCCCGGGCCGTTCCAGGCGCGTAGATCCGGCAAGATGCCTGCTTTCACCGGGATTGATCCCCCCGCCATTGACCAGGCGAGTTCCCTTGCATCGGGTAGGGCTCCTGCCGTGTAAAATCAAGCTGGATCAATACTTTCGCCGCCATGAGCACCTCACCGAACGCCGCCCAATCCGCGCCTCGAAGGGGCAAGGCCGCTGCCGCAATGGTGGCCGCCGGCATCCTCGTCAGCCGCCTCAGCGGGCTCATCCGCGAGCGTTTTTTTGCCCACTATCTTGGCACCAGCCTTGCGGCGGACGCCTATCGCGCCGCCTTCCGCGTGCCCAACATGCTGCAAAACATGCTGGGAGAAGGCGTTCTCTCCGCATCGTTTATTCCCGTCTACGCCCGTCTGCGGGCGGAAGGCCGGCATCGCGAGGCCGGTGAGCTGGCCGAGGCCATCTTCGCCCTGCTGGCCATGGTGGCCAGCGTCGTGGTCGCCCTCGGAATCCTCTGCGCGCCGCTGCTGGTCAGCCTGCTGGTGCCGGGCTTCCACGGAGAAAAGCGCGCGCTCACCATCGCGCTCGTCCGCATCGTCTTCCCCGGAACCGGGCTGCTGGTCTTCTCCGCCTGGTGCCTGGGCGTGCTGAACAGCCACAGCCGCTTCTTCCTCTCCTACGCCAGCGGCGTGGTCATGAACCTGGCGCTGATTGCGGCGCTCATCTGGGAGGGCGGAGTGCGCGGCCAGGGACCGGTTGCGGTGGCCTTTGCCCTCAGTTGGGCGGCGGTGGCCGGAGCCCTTCTGCAATTCGGCGTACAGGCCCCCACCGTATGGAAGTTTCTGCGCCCTCTGATGCTGCGGGTGCCTTTAAGCTCGGTGCACGTGGCGGCCGTGTTGACGGCCTTCGTGCCGGTCCTCATCAGCCGCGGAGTCATGCAGATCTCCGGCTTTATTGATCTGCAACTGGCCAGCTTTCTGCCCAAGGGCAACGTGCTGCTCAACTACGCGCAGACCTTGTATATGCTGCCGATCTCGCTCTTCGGCATGTCGGTCTCGGCCGCCGAGCTGCCTGCCATGTCCAGCGCCACCGGAACCGACAGCCAGGTGGCGACCATCTTGCGTGGCCGGTTGGGAGATGGCCTGCAGAAGATTTCCTTCTTCGTGGTGCCCTCGGCGGTGGCCTTCTTTCTGCTCGGCAACGTGGTCACCTCCACTCTGTACCGCACCGGTCGCTTTTCCCAGCAGGATGTGATGTTCGTGTGGGCGGCGTTGGCCGGCAGCGGCGTGGGCATGATGGCGCAGACCATGGCACGTCTTTACTCTTCTACCTTTTACGCATTGCGCGACACCCGCACGCCGTTGAAGTATGCGCTCGTCCGCGTGACCTTGACCCTGGCCCTCGGTTACCTCTGCTCCCTGCCGCTGCCGCGGCTGCTTGGCATTGATTCCAACTGGGGCGTCGCCGGATTGACGGCCTCGGCCGGAGTCGCCGGCTGGCTGGAGTTCGTTCTTCTGCGTCGCGGCCTGCAGCGCCGCATCGGCCACCTGGAGAGTTCCTGGGCGCGGCTGGGCAAGCTCTGGGCTGCCGCGCTTGTGGCCGCCGTGCTGGCCATTGCCGCCGAGTGGTTCCTGCACTTTGGGCACCTCTTCCTCAGGGGAGTCATGCTGCAGGGAATCCTGGTGCTGGCCGTCTACGGAGTGGCCTACCTGCTGCTGACGCGCTGGATGGGCGTCGCCGGCCCGGCAGAAGGTCTCTACCGCCGCCTCGGACTCTGATCCGTCCAGAGGGGCGAATCGCCATACCATCTGGGCCAGCGCCCGACCCGCGAATCGCGATACCATACAGCCAACGATGATCAGTGAAGGCGACCTCCTGGAACATATTGCCGAGCAGCCGCAGCACGCCGCCGGCTACAAGCAGCTCGTACGCGAGCTGGGCCTGCGCGGCAGTGAGCGTCCTGAGCTGGAGCACATGCTGGCCGAACTGGTGGTGCGTGGCAAGCTGGTGCTGGTGGCGCGCGACCGTTATGCCCTGGCCGCGGCTGCCGTCAACCGCAACCTCGTCGTCGGCACGCTCAGCATGCATCGCGATGGCTTTGGCTTTGTGCGTCCGCTGGACCGCGAGGCCCGCGAGCGCATGGAAGGCGACGTCTTCATCGCTCCCTTTGATGTGGGTGAGGCCATGCATGGCGACCAGGTTCTGGCCGAACTCTCTCCGCACCAGCGCCAGTCGCGCCGAGAAGGCCGCATCGTGCGTGTCATGGAGCGCGCTCATGCCACCGTCGTCGGCACCTTCCACTACGGCCCGCGCAGTAACTTTGTCCGCCCCATGGACGACCGCATCAAGATGGACATCCTCATTCCCGAGGGCGAAGAGCTGGGCGCGCAACTGGCCGAGAGCCTGGCGCGGCGCCGCGAAGACCGCGTTCTTGGCGCGGAGGTCATCGAGCGCGAGTGGAATGACCTTGAGGGCGTGGTGGTGGATTGCGAGATCACCGACTGGCCCACCGCCTCGCGCAATCCCCGCGGCCGCGTGGCGGAGATCCTCGGCTACGAGGACGACTTCGGCGTGGATGTCGAGATCATCATCCGCAAGCATCACCTGCCGCATCACTTTTCGCCCTCGGTCATCGCCGAGGCCAAGGCCGCCTGCGGAGAAATTCCCCGCCAAGAACTCATCGCCCGTCGCGATTTCCGCGCGCTGCCCATCGTCACCATTGACGGCGAAACCGCCCGCGACTTTGACGACGCCGTGCACGTGCGCCGCCTCGCCGGTGGACATTACGAACTGCAAGTCCACATCGCCGACGTGGCGCACTACGTCAAGCCCGGCATGGACATGGATCGCGAGGCGGAGATTCGCGGCACCAGCGTTTATTTTCCTGACTGCGCCGTGCCCATGCTCCCCCTTGAGCTCTCCACCGACATCTGCTCGCTGCGCCCGCAGGTGGAGCGGCTGGCCATGTCCTGCATCATGGAAATTGACGGGATGGGCGAGATCGTCCACTACGAGTTGATGCCCGGCGTCATCCGCAGCGCCGAGCGCATGAC
>CAVRDQ010000105.1:0-68123 GCA_963719655.1 uncultured Acidobacteriota bacterium
GCCATCCCACGAAGCCATACGGATCGCCGACTTCCGTAGTCGCGGCCACTGGCGTCGCGGCGCCGCTTGAGTCGCCGGAGGCTTCACGGGTTGAGATGGAGCCGCTGTTTGGACTACCTCAGCTTGATACGTTGTTGGAGTGTACTGAGGTGTGTAATAATTCTGAGGGTTTCCGCAGTATAAGTTTGCTGGTAATACTGCGGGGAATACGTGTACCAAACAACCTGGTTGGCCCGATTACCGCGCCAAAAGCCCGTCCACGCCGTGGGCGCACCGGGGGTTACAGTGGGAGTGGCGGGCACCGAAGCTGGGTAATAGTAGTATGTTTGGGCACGAGCCGGCATCGACAGGCACAAAAAGAATCCGCACCCAAACAACGTCCTGACCACGGTGCTTACGAAGCGAGAGTTGTGAATAGTGATCTGCAATGGAGAAGACTCCCATCTAGCAACATGGGCGGATCTCACCCTACGGCTCCGATTATCTCCGCGATCCACCCAAATCCGGGAAAGATGGCTTCGGGTCTCCCCAGCGGCACCCATGTGGAACGCCAAGGATGGGATGCCAGTCCCCCAAATGCAAGACATTTCTGGAATGTTGAAAAAAAGCAACAAGTGCCAGATTCGCTATTGCAGTTTCATACGATTATAGAACTGTATGAGTACCTTAAGGATTTGTGTGGTCTCTGGTCACCCGAAACGAGGCTGGAGATCGGCACCGTGAACGCTAAAGTAAGCGTAAAAGCGGGCCGGAAGGTCTGGCAAGAATTCTCATCCCTTAATACAGTCGGGGTGTCGGGACAGCGTGTTTTGGGAAGACGAAGGGACTTGTGAAACACCGATTCCCTGCGCGATAGGGCGTGGAGTTCTCGCCCGCCTTGCTGGAATCAGGGCGATCAGGACGGGCAAAGTGGGAAGATCTCCACGTTCACACCGGCAAAAAGTGGGTCAGAGGCGTGACGTCAGGGCGTTCGATGCCCGCAGTCGCTAGCAGCGTTTCGTCAATCGCGAGAAGTTTTGCGGATTGTAGGGGATAGGGCGTGTGGTGAACCCGCCCTTCGTGCAATCGGCTTTTCACAAAGGCGAAGAGGATGTAGCGTTCGACGAGAAAGTGCTCGAGGGTGCCAGGACTGGCAGGTTGGATCGGGCCGAAGGAGTCGCGCGGATCGAGTACGAAGCCGGTACGGCCCCGGCCGCGCTTGTTCCGGAGTAGAGAATCGACGGCGGCTGGCCGCCAGGTCCGGTTGACTCATGCTCAAGGAACATGCGGGCATAGTGGTAAGGCAGGTGGAACAGGTGTCGGGCGAGCCAAACGGCGATCGCGTTGGCCGCCTCCAGGTTGAAGAACCAGACACCGGGGTCGCGGTCGCCGACACGGACGTACGTCCGCACGTTGGTTTCGTGGAAATTCGAGAGTCCCGCCACAGCGGGGAGTCCGACTGGCCGGACACCAGTCATGGTGAACGGAACTAAACCCACGTAGGCTTTTCCCTCGAAGAGATCCAGTTCCAGCGGAGCAGGAATCAGAGGTTGCAGCGATTCGGGGCTGATCGGCCAGTGGATGAAGAGCAGGTCGCGCGATTTTTGCCGCATGACCGCCCTTTGGTTGGGCCGTTGAGAGGGGGCGAGACGGTCGATCACCGGTGATCCCTTCGGGTCTCATGGGGCGGACGACTCTCTGGTAATTGTAGCGTACGAAAAGTCGTTCGCCCATCGGACGCGCTTTGTTGGGGCGATGCCTGGAACTGTGGTTGCTTTATGAGGATCAGCTCGCAAGCGATCTCGCAGGGAACATGCTGTCCGATGCATGCCTCGATATGGTACGCCTGGCCGGTCTGGCCGGGTTCGGCTGGTGGCTCGTCGGCGTCTCGCTACTTGCGACGCCCCTTATCGCCGGGTATTATTAGGACATCGTGCCCTGGCGTTGCGTAGTTTGCTGCCAGCAGGCATTTGGCGCTCGCCGCCCGGGTGACCTCATCGAGGGATTCGCCATGCTCACGCGGCGCGGGTTTACGCTGATCGAGCTCCTCGTCGTGGCGTGCATCATCGCCGTTCTGGTCGGGCTACTGCTGCCTGCGGTGCAGATCGCGCACGAATCAGCCGCCCGGGCCGAATGTCTGAATAATCTCAAACAGATCGGCCTGGCCGTCCACAACTATCACGGCCAGTTTGGCTCGCTTCCATTTGGACAAGGAACGGCCCTAACGCTGCCATGGAACGATTTCTCTTGTTTTAGCAGCCTGCTTCCTCAGCTCGAACAGGGGAACCTCTTCAACGCCATCAATTTCTCGTCCGCAATTTCGCCGGCAATGCCCACGTGCCCCCAGAATACAACCGTCTTCGATGCGACCCTCGCCGTGCTCAACTGCCCGTCAGACGACGATCGCCTGCCAGCACCCACAGGGCACTCGAACTATGTCGCGAGCTGCGGAACCAGCCCCGATTGCTTCTACGCCAATGCCGCCACACAACAGCCTCCGGTCGGCGGCGGACTCGCCAATTTCGACGGCCTCTTCGGCTACGCCCCTCTGTCCGGAACCGTTGGCTTCCAGGCGATCACCGACGGCTTGAGCAACACCGCCGCGTTCGCCGAGCGGGTCAAGGGCGTCGGCGGATTCGCTCGCGTCGGCAATAAATACCTTACGGGAACGACAGTCGCGTACGATTCGATGGTGCCGTCAGGATCCGTTTACAACTGGCATGCCTTCGCGGGCGCGGCCCCAAATTGGGACCAGTTGACCGGTCCGCAAGCTGTCTACCAGGGATGTTCGTCGTTTGCGTTCGACGCCAAGGTGATTGAGGCTACACCATCGCTCCTCTCCCCGGACTGGCCCTCCGGGACGTTTTGGGCTTCAGCCGGGATCACTGGGGGGACGCGTTACAACCATGTCATGCCACCAAACACATGGTCTTGCGTTTATCTGTCTACCCACGGAGGCGGGCCAACACCGCGAGCAGCCGTCATCCTGGCATCGTCAACGTAGCCATGGCCGACGGCGCCGTGCGATCGATCAGGAATACCATCTCGGTGAAAGTCTGGTGGGCATTGGGCACTCGCGCGGGGGGCGAGGCTATTTTCGGTGAATCCGACTGACCTTGCTTCCCCCCGAGTCCCACCAAGTCCCCCGGAATCCATAGTATCTGCGGCTCATCCCGGGTGTTTTTGTATATGAGAAACAAACTACTAGTTACCTGCTTTTTGCTCATCAATGTCGGATTAACCTCCTACGCTTCCGTTCGCCATTTCCCGACGGTGGACGAGGCGAGAATGATCCCAGCGGGTTTGGTCCACTGGAAATCGGGAACGTTTCGAGCGGCGAGCGACGTCCCGCCTCTTGCCAGGATGGTCTCCACGCTGCCTATCGTGTTACACCCTGCCCGTAGCGTCGCGACCTTTTCCCAGCGAGACAGCCTAGGGGCCGAGTCCGATGCCGATCCAGAACCATTCATTGACCTTCATCGGGTCCGAGTGGCCCGCCTCGCTGGGCTCGTTTGGTGGGGCGTCGGTGCTTTTCTAGTTTTTCGATGGGCGGGCCGCCTCTACGATGGACGGGCAAGCTGGCTTGCCCTCTTGCTGTGGGGCTTTGGACCGGCGATCCTCCGCCGAACAGGTCGCCACGCCTGACCTGCCGGCCGCCGTCGCGTGTTTCGCGGCAACGTACGCCTTCTGGTCGTGGCTCCGCTCACCCTCATGGCACTTCGCCGCGCCGATGGGCGTTCTCCTCGGGGTCGCTCAGCTCACAGACTTCGCCGCTGCGCTCTTATCTCGCCTGGCCTTTGACGGGAGTTATCTTTTCTGTGCTACGAGAGCCGGAGAGGCTGCCGTCAGGATCTGGTCGTGGGTCGGACAGTCCGCCCTCGCATTCATACTGAGCATCTGGGCCATCAACGCAGGCTACGGCTTCTCGGGCACTGGGACTCCGTTGAAAGACTTTCGTTTCGAGAGCCATGTTCTAAGTCGTGCGAACTACAAGGTGCCGTCAATAAACCGGTGACGGACAACCGCTTCCTCTGCACGCCCTTGCGCTGGATGATAATTCCACTGCCCGCTGATTTCGTTCGTGGCATCGACCTACGGTGGCGGGACGCCGAATTTCGCAGTATCTCGCACACACCGGAATCCGAGCGAACGAGCGATCGCGGGGCTTTTTCGCCGGGGACACTACTGGCGAGGGGTGCCACTGGGACCTTGGGGCTGCTACTCGGAGCTATGTTCTCGGTCGTGATACGACCCGCCGGGTCGGTCTCCGCCGCCGATGAAAGCGCCGTGTGGGTCCCGATAGCGACCATGATCGGCCTGGCTGTATCTCCGGCCGGTTTCCTGTTCTCCATGCCGGTGATGCTTCTTCTTCCGGCTCCTTTCGGCATCGTCGGTGCCAGCCGGCTTGCGGCATTTCTTCGGCGACAGCACGGGGTCGGCTGGCTCGTCGGCGCACTTATGATTTGGTCCATCGCCAGCGGCTTGGGCTCTTTCCCACACACCCTTTATTATCTCAACGAGGCCGCTGGGGGATGGCGACAATCTCGCGGCTCAGGTCCGCCACGCCAGTTCCAGGGGACGGTGGCCAGGACCTTCTCGATTTAAAGGCCTGGCTCAAAAAACACCCAGAAACGGGCGTCCTTGGATTGGCATGCCGGCACACACTCGATCCTCAAGCGTACGGTATCAACTGGGCCGCGGTTCCCGTTGTGTCAGAGAGCGATTTGACTGACGACAGCGAGTACACCCAACGGGGCGGGCCGTACCCGGGCTACTATGCGATGGATGTGCGCGATGACGCCGCTAAGTATCGGTATCTCGCCGACCTCACGCCGGTTTTCCAGGCCAGTGCCTCGATCGTGGTTTACCATCTTTCTGACCAGAGCTGCGATGAAATTCGGCACTCCAGTGGCCTGGCGTCGGATGGAGATCTCCGCGCCCTTAAAACCTGGTTGGACGGGCATCCCGAGGCCCGCCCCTTCAGTCTCGCCTGTCGCAGCGTCACGGACCCTCGCAGCGTTGGGATCCAGTCCACGACGCCGCCTGCGAATCCCGGCCCGACGCTCACCAATCGGCCGTGGTATACCCCGCGTGTTGGACCCGTTCCGGGGTACTTCGCACTCGATGATTACAGTTTGGGCCTGCGAAAATACAAGTACTTTCAATTCTTCCGAGCGATCGCCCAAGCCGGAGACTCGATTGCGATCTACCATATTGGTCCGGACGAGGCTTCCAGAGTAAGGAAAACGTTAGGACTTCCGCCCCAAGCAGAAGTTGCTCGACGAGGGGCTCCCGTGGATCGCGGCTTCGTTCACCGAGTCTATGATCGCCCGAACGGCACGAAATACAACTACACGGTTTTCGTTCCCGCCGATTACTCCGGCGACCGGCTCTATCCCGCCATATTGTTTCTCCATGGCTTTGGCGAGAGGGGGACCGCAGGGGAGAAATACCTGAGCGTCACCTTTCCACCCGCACTAAGAGCCGCCGAAAGGACACCTTCGGCTTCATCGCCGTCATCCCCCAGGGTCATTCCGGGCAATGGGCCGTGGGCAGTGAGGATTCTCGGGCGGCTCTGGAGATTCTGGCCCTTGCCGGTAAACAATACAGAATCGACCCCAAGAGGATCTATCTGACCGGCGTTTCCAGCGGGGCGTTAGGCGTTTGGGATTTCGCCGCCGCCACACCCGCTCAATGGGCAGCCATTGTGCCCGTGGCGAGTGGCGGAGCCAATGCATCTATGGCAATTCGGATCGCTCAGATCCCTTGCTGGTGCTTCCACAATGGATACGACCAAGGAAGCCCGCCGTCGATTTCCCGGAACATGATCGCCGCCCTCCGTGCCGCCGGTGGAACGCCACGATATACAGAGTTCGTCGCTCTCGCCACCGACTCCTGGCGCGATGGGGACGCGAAGTGGGCCCACAACGCCTGGGACAAAGCTTACAGCATGCCGGAGCTTTACGAATGGTTGATCCAGCAAAGCCGACCGTGACAAACGCGGCTCGTGGTACGTCTTACCGCCTCGCCTCTTGCACCGGCAAGGCAGTAGCCCGATCTTTCCAGCCCGAGGCGCCTTGGGAGTCGGACTGGAAAGCCCGACCTACCTGCGGTTCTTTGTTGCCGACGCCGTTCCGACGCGCGAGCCCTGCCATTTCAGAGAAGATGGACGCGCCCGGACGCGGTTTCACGCTAATCGAGTTGCTCGTGGTCATTGCGATCATCGGGGTGCTCGTCGCCTTGACGCTCCCCGCCGTGCAGATGGCCCGCGAAGCAGCACGGCGAAACCAGTGTCAGAACAACCTCAGGCAGCATGGTTTGGCCCTCAACAGCTACGCGACGTCCGCAGGGTCGTTCCCCATAGGATACATCGCCTGGCCCAACCCTACCGGCGGTGCGGCGCCCGGTTGGGCGTGGTCCGCGGCGATCCTGCCTCAGTTGGAACAAGGCCCTTTATATACCGCACTCAACGTCAACCTGCCGATCGACGCACCGGCCAACTCGACCGCGCGAGCCACGGCGCTAGCTGTCTACGTCTGCCCGACCGATCGGGGTACCGGGCAGTTTGCCGTTGATTCTCAGGTGACCGGCGGATTGGTCGAGGCCCAAACCACCAGTTACGTCGGCCTCGGGCCTTGACCCGGACATCTCGCCGGCCAACGCGCTCTTCCAACTGCCGCGTGTGGCCGCCGCGCGCAACATTCCCGTTGGCGTGCTGGACGCACTGGTCACGCAGCACACCCAGGGCAGGCAGTTCGGCTTGCTGGGCGAGCCGCGCATCAACGTCCTGGAGCTGAACCTCGACCTCGATGCCCGCTATCCGAAGAGCCGCTAATCGTCGCCAGTTTTGGCGGCGCACCTGTAGCCGGTATGTGATTCATAAGAAGAGCCACTCGCAATGGGTGGCTCTTTCTGCTTCCATCGCGACAACCGTGAAACGTCTTACCTGCCATCGTGCTGTCCACACCAATGCCAACCATGTGCGCGGCGTGTTAAGTTAATGCTGCACGTTTGTGATCGGATGCGGAAGCGCGTAGTGTCCGGTGATGCTCCCGGTCTTCAAAACCGGTGAGAGGCAGGTTCACCCTGTCTCTGGTGTGTTCGACTCACACACGCTTCCGCCAACTTTCTTTTCAGCTTTCTTCTTCACGCAAATTCTTGCCCGTCCCCTTGCTTTGGGAATAACGTAAGCCTATGAAGTCCGTCATCGTCGGAACCAGCGGGCACATTGACCATGGCAAGACGGCCCTGGTGCGCGCCCTCACTGGCATGGACGCCGACCGCCTGAAGGAAGAAAAAGAGCGCGGCATCACCATTGACCTCGGCTTTGCTCACATGGAACTCACAGGTCCCTCCGGCCCCGTGCGCCTGGGTTTCGTGGACGTTCCCGGCCACGAGCGTTTTGTGCGCAACATGCTGGCCGGCGTCGGCGGCATGGACCTGGTGATGCTCGTCATCTCCGCCGAAGACGGCGTCATGCCGCAGACTCGCGAGCACTTCGATATCTGCCGCCTTTTGCAAGTCCCGCGCGGACTCACCGTGATTACCAAGTGCGACCTGGTGGACGCCGACACGCTGCAACTGGTGCACATGGAGGTGGAGGAGTTCGTGCGCGGCTCCTTCCTCGATGCCGCGCGTTGCCCCATTCTGGAGGTGAGCGCCCTGACCGGCGCCGGCCTCGACCATCTGCGGCAGGAGCTGGCGCGGTTGGCCAGTGAGGCCGTTGCGCGCGACCTCGATGCGCCCTTCCGTCTGCCCGTGGATCGCGTCTTCACCATGAAAGGCTTCGGCACGGTCGTAACCGGAACCACCATCAGTGGCCGCCTGCACAAGGAGCAGGAGGTGGAGGTGCTGCCCACGGGGCTCCGCCTGCGCGTGCGCGGACTGCAGGTGCACGGCACAGCCACCGGCGAGGCCACGGCCGGTCAGCGCACGGCCATCAACCTGGCGGGCGTCGCGCAGGAAGAGCTCGTCCGCGGCATGATGCTGACCGAGCCCGGCGTTCTGTTGCCCACTCGCCGCCTGGATGTCCAACTGACCTTGCTGAATGATGCACCCGCGTTGCGCAATCGCGCGCGCGTGCGCCTGCACCTGCACACCGCGGAGGTGGTGGCCTCCATCAAGCTCTACGAGGGCGACGCGCTGCGGCCCGGCCAGAGCGCGTGGGTGCAGTTGCGCACAGCGCAACCCGTGGCCTGCGCACCGGGAGATCGCTTCATCCTGCGGCAGCTTTCTCCCATGATGACGATTGGCGGCGGCCTGGTGGCGGACATCAATCCCATGCGCCGCATGAAGGCCCCGGCGCGCATGACCATGTTGGAGCAGATCATCGCCGGTGACGATGCCACGGTGCTGCAAGTGCTGGTTGCCCGTCGCGCCCGTCGCGGCCTGCGGTTACAAGGCGCGGCACATGAGACAGGATGGTCCCGCCCTCGTCTCGACACGGCGTTGCAATCCTGCACACAGAACAAATCCGTCGCACGCCACGGCGAGTGGCTGATTGAGCCAGCCACGCTCACGGCAGCCGCACGGGAGATGCACGCCATGGTGGAGCGCTTCCAGCAGGCCAACCCGCTCAGCGGCGGCATCAACCGCCAGGAGTTGCTGGAGCAGAGCGGACTGGAGCGCGAGTTCTTCGCCGCGGCACTCGATGGGCTGTTGGCGGACGAGAGGCTTGCCGTCAGTGGCGACCTCGTCCACAAGGCCGGCCTGCGCGTGCAGTATAAGGATGAAGAAGCCGAATCCCGTCAGCAGATTGAGCGGGCGTTCCAGACCGCCGGGCTGAAGGTTCCCGCCTTGAAGGAGACTTTAGCGGGGCTGAAGATTGATCAGGCACGCGCGCAGAAGATCGTTACGCTTTTGCTGCGCGAAAAGGTTCTGGTCAAACTCAGCGACGAACTGGTCTTCCACCACGCGACGCTAGCGGAGCTGAAAAAGACAATCTCCGCGCGCAAGGCCAGCGCCCCGCGGATTGACGTGACACAGTTCAAGGATCTCTTCGGCATCACGCGCAAGTACGCCATCCCCTTGCTGGAGTTCCTCGACCGCGAGCGCGTCACTCGCCGCGCCGGAGATGCGCGCATCATCCTCTAGTTGTTTCGAAATTGATTGCGATTACGGAAGAAGGTGAATGCGGGGTTTACCCTCGGCAATCACCTCGCCCAGTTGCACGGCCTCCACGCCTGCGGCGCGCAGTTCCGCCAGTGCGGCCACGGCGTCAGCGGAATCCACCGAGGCCAGCAGTCCACCGGCGGTCTGCGGATCGTAGGTGAGGGTGTGCAGATCCTCCGGCACATCGGCCGCGCACTCCACCATGCAGGAGATGAAGTCGCGGTTATTATTGAGGCCGCCCGGGATGAATCCCTGTGCCACGCACTCGCGCGCGCCGGGCAGGACGGGAATCGCGCCGGCGTGCAATCGCAGGCTCACGCCGCTGCCCAGGGCCATCTCTCGCGCATGGCCCAACAGGCCGAAGCCGGTCACGTCGGTCAGTGCGTGCACCTGGTAGTGGCGCAGAATCTCCGAGGCCGTGCGATTCAGCGTCGTCATCGCCTTCGTGGCCGCGGCAATCCACTCAGGCTGGGCCAGGCCGCGCTTGATGGCCGTGGAGATCACTCCCGTGCCGAGGGCCTTGGTGAACAGCAGCGCATCGCCCACGCGCGCGCCGGAGTTGGTCAAAGTGCGGCGCGGGTCCACCACTCCGGTGACGGCGTAACCGAACTTGATCTCGGGATCGCGGATGCTGTGCCCGCCGATCACAGTGCAGCCGGCTTCCATCATCTTGCTGAGGCCGCCGGAGAGGATGCGCTCCAGTATGGCCGGATCTTCCTTCTCCGGGAAGCAGACCATGGCCAGCGCGCTGATGGGGCGTCCGCCCATGGCGTACACGTCGCTCAGCGCGTTGGTCGCCGCAATCTGCCCGAAGGTGTAGGGATCGTCCACGATGGGAGTGAAGAAGTCCACCGTCTGGACGAGCGCCAGCTCGGGCGTGAGTTGATACACGCCGGCGTCGTCGGCCTTGTCGAAGCCGACCAGCACGTTCGCGTCATGTTGCCGGGCTAATTTCCCAAGCACTGAGTCCAGCACCGCCGGACTTAGCTTGCTTGCTCAACCAGCGGCCTTCACGCGCTCCGTCAGACGAATTGGCTTCTGCTCATCCATCGCGATTGATGGTACATCGCAGGGATGCCGGGTTGCCACCCGTTGCATGATGGCCAAAGAAGAACGCCGGAGCTCATGGCCCCGGCGTCTGTGACCTTGGCCGCGCGGTAAACTACACGTCCCCGGCCTTCCACTCGCGCGAAGTGATCTCGTAGTGAAAGGCATCCGGGTCAAGGCTGTCGCTCCGGCCCGCTGCGCTCTCCGCCTGGGGATACATGAAGAAGCCCACGGGCTTGCCCTTCGAGCCGGGCAGCTCAACATCGTGGGCAAAGTTGTAGGCCATCCAGTTCATCTCCCAGGAGCCGAACAGGCGCTTGCGGGCCCGGCTCACCATGTCGTCATTCAGCGGACGATTCCCCGGCGGCTCCTCCAAGGCAACCTTGCGCACGTCGGCCGCATCCACCGGGACCCAGCCAAATTCGTTCAGGTAGACCTCGCTGCGGCAGTGCTGCGCCTTGCTGATCTTCTCCGAGCTGGCGCCCAGGCTCTTGTAACCCAGCTCGGACTTCGCCACACGGATGCCGAAGACATCGCGCGCCGGCAGCCCAACGGAGCGCGCCATGCCGACAAACAGAGAGTTCAGGTCTGCGCACTTGCCGCCCAGGTCACGCGACTCCAGCAGCCAGCGAATGTCTCCCGTGCCGCAGCCGCGTGTCTTGGGATTGCGATAGGTGTTCTCCACAACCCACTCGTACAGCAGGCGGGCTTTTTCAACATCCGTGGTGGCGTTGCGCGTAATCCCCTCGGCCGTCGCCTTGACGATGCCATCGGTGGGCAGCAGCGTGGTGGAGCGCAGATCGTGCTCCAACTCCTCGCGGTGCGGGCGATGCGAGGGCTGCGGATGCGCCAGGTCTATGGCGACATCGCGCGTGGCGACCCGCGTGGTCAGGGTCAACGCGGCGCGCGCTCCGGCGGGAAACTCGGCGAAGGCGAAGCCCAGTCCATCCGCCTCGGTCTTGATGATCCTGGCCTTGACTCCTTCGGCGTCCACTACATTGGAAATCGTGCGCTGGTAAGGCGTATTCACCAGCAATGCCGTGGGCAGCCAAATGCGAACGGGGCCATTGCCCGTGACCTCGGCTCGGGTTGTCACTTCAAAGGTGCGCCATCCGTCGTTGGCTGCCAGGGCCCAGGCAGCCCGGGGAATCGCCAGCCCTGCAACCGCAGCCGCGCCGGATACAAGAAACTCTCTACGTCGCATTACCATCCTCCCCGAGTCTTACCCACGGTCCCCGCCCACCTCTGCCCGGACTCCTCTGCTTAGATTCAGAAGATGCGCTCAGGAAGCGGCTTCTGCCGCAATTTTGCGCAACGCCTCCGCCAGCGTGGCATCGTCTTCCACGGCCACCGTGCGCAGGTCCAGCAGCACGCGATCCTCTTCCACGCGCGCAACAATCGGCGTCGGCTGGTGCCTGAGGGCCTTGGCCAGAGCGTTGGCACCCATGCCGGAGACGGCCACACTGAGAGCGAAGCTCGGCAGGCTGCGTCCCGGAGCCGAGCCGCCACCGATCATCGTCTCGACGGGAACCACCTGGATGTCCGCGCCGCTCACACCGCCCGCCACTTTTTCACAGCGGCTCAAAAGCTCTTCCGCGGGCAGCCGCATCATGCCCAACACGGGCAGCTCCTCCACATCATCGCGGAGATAGGCGCCAAGCGTTGCCTCCAGCGCGGCGTAGCACATCTTGTCCACCCTCAGGGCCCGGAAGAGCGGATGCTTGCGAAGTCTCTCCACCAGTGCGGCCGAGCCCGTCAGCAACCCCGCCTGCGGCCCGCCCAGCAGCTTGTCGCCACTGTAGCTCACCAGGTCCACGCCGGCCTGCAGAGAGTCATATACCGAAGGCTCGCCCTCCACTCCGAACTCGCGCAACTCCACCAGCGCGCCGGAGCCAAGGTCCTCCATCACGGGAATGCCATGCTTTCGCCCAAGCGCGACCAGTTCGGCCAGCGTGGGCTGCTCGGTAAAGCCCACCATGGCGAAGTTCGAACGGTGCACGCGCAGCAACAGGCGGGTTTCACCGGTGATGGCCTTCTCGTAATCCTCAATGCGGGTGCGGTTGGTGCTGCCTACCTCGCGCAGGGTGGCGCCGGATTGCGCCATGATCTCCGGGATGCGGAAGCTGCCACCGATCTCCACCAGCTCGCCACGGCTGACGATGACCTCTCCACCACGCGCCATGGCGGCCAGTGCCAGCAGCACGGCGGCGGCGTTGTTGTTCACCACAATCGTCTGGACCGTGGCCAGCCCGTGGCGGGCAAACAGACGATTCAGCAGCCGTTGGGCGTGGTCGTCGCGGCGCCCCCGGTGCCCGGCCTCCAAGTCATATTCAAGATTGTTGTATCCGGCGGCGAGCTCCGCCACCCGCTCCACGGCCTTCCGGGAGAGCGGTGCCCGTCCAAGGTTGGTATGAATGATGATGCCGCTGGCGTTGATGACCCGCCGCAGACTGGGCTCCAGCTCATGCCGGATGCGGCCGCGAATCTTCTCCGGCAGCTCGTCCACGGCCCTCGCCAGCCCGCGGGCATCCACCTGGTCGCCCAGGATCGCATCGCGCAGGCTTTGCAATTCGGCGCGGGCCGCCTCGGTCACCAGGCTGCGCCCCTCGGCCGCGGCCAACTGCACGGCCTCCGGCCGCCGCAATACCTCATCCACCCCAGGCAGGCGGCGCAAAAGCTCGTGATGGTCGGAGATAGTCATGGAATGGCCGCTATGCATGGCACAGCGAAACAGTATGGCCGCTGGTCACGCCTTTGGGCAAGTCGGAGCCTCCGGAGCCGATCGCCCCCGATCATCCCTCGTCACGAGATCATTCCGCCAATTGGCGTCCGTCCACGGGAATTCAATTGAAAAATGATTTCAAATTTATTGCATTGCCGCGCATCGAAGGAGCACAATTCCATCAATGTCTCTTTCGAGGAGCCGCATACGCCGGCTTCTCAACAATGGTGGTAGTGTCCGAGACAATTCGTTTCGCAGCCAGCCTGGCCCACGGCCGGGCGAGGAGTGTTGCATGAGCGTTACCCGCCGGGATTTTCTCAAGGGCGCGGCCTTGGGTTCCACCCTGCCCGCCGTTGCATTTGGCTTCGGAATGGAACAGGCCTACGCCGAAGCCGCCGAGCTGAAGATCGCCCGCACCACGGAGACCCGTTCCACCTGTCCCTACTGTTCGGTGAGTTGCGGCATCATTATTCACACCCTTGGCGACCGCGCCAAGAACGTGACGCCGCAGGTGGTCCACGTCGAAGGCGATCCCGATCATCCCATCAATCGCGGCACCCTCTGTCCCAAGGGCGCCAGCCTCTACAACGACATTCTGAATGACCGCCGTCTGTTGAAGCCGCAGGTGCGCCGTCCCGGCTCCGACCACTGGGAGGACATCGAGTGGGGGCAGGCCATTGACGAGATCGCCCACCTGGTCAAGAAGACGCGCGACGAGGGCTTCATCGAGAAGGATGACCAGGGCCGCGTGGTGAACCGCTGTCCCTCCATTGCCTGGACCGGCGGCTGCACGGACACGAATGAGTTCAACTTCCTGGCCATCAAGGCCATGCGCAGCCTGGGGCTTACCTATATAGAAAACCAGGCCAGGGTTTGACACGCACCCACGGTCTCAGGTCTGGGACCAACGTTCGGACGCGGCGCGATGACAAATGGCTGGGTGGACATCAAGAACGCCGACATGATTCTCGTCATGGGCGGCAACCCGGCGGAGAATCATCCCTGCGGCTTCAAGTGGGCGATTGAGGCCAAGCGCAACCGCAACGCCAAGATGATCGTCGTGGATCCGCGCTATACGCGCACGGCTGCCGTGGCGGACATGCACGTGCAGATTCGTGCCGGCTCCGACCTGGCGCTGCTCGGCGCCTTCATCCACTACATCCTGGAGAATGGCCGGGTCAACAAACAGTACCTGGCGAATTACACCAATGCCGCCTTCATCGTGAAGGAGGGCTTCCACCTGCCCGAGGATGGCCTGTACTCCGGCTTCGATGCCGAGAAGCACAGCTACGACAAGAGCACGTGGAACTACGAAGAGGGTGGCGACCTGACGGGCAAGGATCCGGCAGTTGCAAAGCCCGCTGCCCCCAAGCCGGCCGAGCCCGGCAAGCCCGCTCCGGCGGCCTTTCTGCCGCCCAACATCGCCTACGACCTCAACCTCGAGCATCCCCGCTGCGTCTACCAGTTGCTGCGCAAAAACTACTCGCGCTACACACCGGAGTTGGTCGAGCGCATCACGGGCATTCCCAAGGATCAAATCCTCAAGGCCGCCAACCTCATCAGCAGCATCCGCAAGGATGGCGACATGAAGAAGGTCGGCACCATCCTTTATGCCGTCGGCTGGACGCATCACAGCTCCGGTGCGCAGACCATTCGCGCCGCGGCCCTCATGCAGCTTTTGCTGGGCAACGTCGGACGCGCCGGCGGCGGCGTCAACGCTCTGCGCGGCCACAGCAACATTCAGGGCGCCACCGACCTGGCCGGCATCTTCGACTTGCTGCCCGGATACTTGAAGGTTCCCACGCCGGCCGACACCGACCTGGCGGCCTACCTCAAGCGCATCACTCCCACCTCGGCCAAGCCAAAGGAGTGGAACTCGTTCAACTACTGGTCCAACACGCCGCGCTTTATGGTCAGCTTGCTTAAGTCCTTCTACGGCGCGGCGGCCACCAAGGAGAACGATTTCTGCTTCAACTATCTGCCCAAGGTGGACCGCAACTACAGTTGGACGGAAATCTGGGACGGCATGCATCGCGGAGAGGTCAAGGGCCTCTTTGCCTTTGGCATGAACGGCGTCGCCATCGGCCCCAACTCCAACAAAAACATTGACGCCCTGAAGAAGGCCGACTGGCTCGTGGTCTGCGAAATCTATCCGGATGAGACCAGCGAGTTCTGGAAGGCGCCCATCGTTAAGAAAGAAGAGCTGAAGGACATCAAGACCTGCGTCTACCGCTTGCCCGGCGCTGGCTTTGCGGAAAAAGACGGCACCATGGTCAATAGCGCCCGCTGGTTGCAGTGGAAGTGGGTGGCCTTGCCGCCACCGGGCGACTGCAAGCTGGACCAGGAGATTCTGGCGCGCATCTTCCTCAAGGTGCGTGAACTCTACCAGAAGGAGGGTGGCAAGTTCCCCGACGCGCTGTTGAGCGCCACGTGGAACTACACCAACAAGTCCAATCCGTCGCTCTCCGAGGTGGCAAAGGAGATCAACGGCA
Organism: uncultured Acidobacteriota bacterium; assembly: GCA_963719655.1. Taxonomy (GTDB): domain Bacteria; phylum Acidobacteriota; class Terriglobia; order Terriglobales; family Acidobacteriaceae; genus TOLSYN. Next base: position 15,352 of record CAVRDQ010000105.1, read on the forward strand.
AGGCCGTGGCCGATGTCACCGATGAAGCGAGTGGAACCACCATCAAGGCCGGACAGCAGTTGCCGGGCTTCACCTTCCTGCGCGATGACGGCTCGACCGCCTGCGGCGATTGGATCTTCTGCGGCAGTTGGACCGAGGCTGGCGCCATGATGCAGCGCCGCGACCCCGTGGACCCCTCCGGCCAGGGCATTCACCCCAACTGGGCGTGGAGCTGGCCGGCCAACCGTCGCGTGCTCTACAACCGCGCCTCCTGCGATCTGAACGGCAAACCATGGGATCCTGACCGCGCGCAGGTCTGGTGGAATGAGGCGGCGAAAAAGTGGGTGGGCAACGATGTGCCGGATTTCAAAGCCGACTCCGCGCCTGCCGATCACATGGGGCCGTTCATCATGAACCCCGAAGGCATTGGACGCCTCTTCGTGCCGCTCGCCGGCATGGCCGACGGTCCCTTCCCGGAGCACTACGAGCCGACCGAAAGCCCGGTGGCGAATCTCCTGCATCCGGGGCAGCAGAATAACCCCATCGCCAAGCGCTTCAAGAGCTCGGACGACAAATTCGGCACCGTGGATGAGGGCTACAACATCATCTGCACCACCTACCGGCTCACCGAGCACTATCACTATTGGACGAAGAACAATCCGGTGAACACGCAACTGGTACCCGAGCCCTTTGTGGAGATTCCCGCCGAGCTGGCCGACGAGATGCGCCTGCACGGCGGAGAGAACGTGCGCGTCACCAGCGCGCGTGGCTTCTACGTGGCAAGGGCCATGGTCACGCGACGCATTAAACCCATGCTGATTGACGGCAAAAAGACCTACCAGATCGGCATCCCCATTCACTGGGGCTTCCGCGGCATCAGCGATGACGAGGGCCGCACCTCGCGCACGCTGGCCAACCAACTCTCCCCGGCGGTGATTGATCCCAACGCCTTCACCCCGGAATTCAAGGGCTTCCTCGTGAAGCTTGAGAAAGCGTAGGAGGAGCCATGGCAAAACTTCTCCAGATCAAGGCAATCTCAGGCCACGCCGGACCGGTGGCAGGAGCCAACACCTCGCGCGATTACGACGTCTGCAAGCTGATTGACGTCACCACCTGCATCGGCTGCAAAGCCTGCGAGGTGGCATGCATGGAGTGGAACGGCTATCCCACCCAGACCACCACCTTCGACAACACCTACCAGACCATGCCGGACACGAAGTGGAACTACTGGAACCTGATCCGCTTCAACGAGTTCGTGCATCCGGATGGCAGCCTGCAATGGCTGATGCGCAAGGATCAGTGCATGCACTGCGCCGATCCCGGCTGCCTGAAGTCCTGCCCCGCCGATGGCGCCATCGTGCAGTACTCCAACGGCATCGTGGACTTCAACCAGGCCAACTGCATCGGCTGCCAGTACTGCGTCACGGGCTGTCCCTTTGACATTCCAAAATTCAACCCGCAGACCAAGAAGGTATTCAAGTGCACGCTCTGTTCAGACCGCGTCAGCAACGGCCTTGAGCCGGCCTGCATCAAGAGCTGTCCCACCGGCTGCCTGCACTTTGGCAGTAAAGAAGATATGAAGGAGCTGGCGGAAAAACGCGCCCTCCAGCTGCGCACCCACACGCCGCACACCAACGCCGGCGTTTACGATCCGGCAGGCGTCGGCGGCACGCATGTGATGTACGTGCTGCATGACATTGACCACCCCGAGCGCTATGGCGGATTGCCGAAGAACCCCGTCATCTCCGCCTGGGTGGGCCTGTGGAAGGGGCCGATGAAGTGGGCTGGCGGCGGCGGAATCTTCCTGGGCCTGCTCGTCGCGGCCGTGCACTTCCTGCGCTGGGGCCCCAAGGAAGCCGAAATCCACGAGGATCTGCTGCCGCCTGTCGGCCCGGAGGCAACCCATGGCGACTAGTAAACACGCGGTTCTACGCACCGAGGTTCCCAGCGACCAGATCATGCGTTACACCTGGGTGGAGCGCGTCTGCCACTGGGCCACGGCCGCCACCTACGGCTATTGCGGACTCAGCGGCCTGGCCTTCTTCTCCCCGTACCTCTACTGGCTGGTCATCCCGCTCGGCGGAGGTCCCACGGCGCGCTTCTGGCACCCGGCGCTCGGCCTCGGCTTCGTCGCCTTCATCTTCTGGATGGGCAGCATGTGGAAGGATGACTTCAAGTTCATTCCAGAGGACTACGAGTGGAACCACAAGGTGATGTTCTACATCACCAACCAGGATGAGAAGCTGCCGCCGCAGGCGCGCTTTGACGCCGGCCAGAAGGTCTTCTTCTACGTGATGATCGCCACGGCCGTCGTGCTGCCGTTGACCGGCATCGTAATGTGGTTTCCGGAGTACGTGCCGCGCTCCATCCACTGGCTGCTTCCCGTCGTGGTCTTCTTCCACTCGGTGGCCGCCCTCGCCAGCGTTGGCATGATCATCATTCACGTCTACATGGGAACGGTGATCGTTCCCGGCAGTTGGAGGGCCATCACCCTGGGCTATGTCAGCCGTGGCTGGGCCATGCTGCACCATCCGCTCTGGTATCGCAAAATGACCGGCGGCGAGGAGCGTAAGTGAGCCGTCGTTTTGCCTGGCAGGCGCGCATCGAGCGTGCCCGCGAACTCGAAGGCCGTCATCAGTCCGCCACGCAGCTGCTGCGCTTCTACGCCACTCTGTTGGAGTTCCAGCAGAGTGTGCATCAAAGCCTGCGCCAATCCACGGCGCCGGAGATCCGTGCCCTCACGCCCTTCGCTCCGCAACTGGTGGAGTTGATCGAGCGCGCGGCGCCCGCTCCGATGGCGGCCATGGCCGCGGCCATTCAACCCGGCGAATGGCCTGCGCTGCTTGCGCAGCAATGGCTGGCGCGCGCCGAAGGCCAGCCCACTGAGTTCAACTTCTTTGCGCTCGCCCTGCTGCAGCCCTACGCCGAGGCCGTCGCCTGGGAGCAGCCTGCCCGCACGCCCGAGCGCTGTCCCTTCTGCAATGCCCTGCCGCAGCTGGGCGTCATGCGTCCGGAAGGCGAGGGCGCCAGCCGCAGCCTGCTCTGCGGACTCTGCAGTACCGAGTGGCCCTACCGCCGCCTCAAGTGCGTTGCCTGCGGAGAGGAGGACAAGGAACTTCTGCCCAGCTTCAAGAACGATCAGCACCGTCACATCTTCCTTGCCGCCTGTGAGAGCTGCCACACCTACCTCAAGTGCGTGGACCTCAGCGTGGATGGCTTTGCCGTGCCACAGGTGGATGACATCGCCAGCCTGCCCCTCAGCCTGTGGGCCGCCGGCCAGGGATACACCAGCGTCACGCCGAATCTCTTCGGCTTCTGATCTGCGCCGTCCATCGCTTTGCTTTGCCCCTGTGCGTGATGAGTTACACTGTCACCTTATTTCCCGCACTGTCATTTCCCGAGCGGCGTGTGCATCTGCGCTCGCCACACGGTTCCAACAGTGACGGGAACGAGGCGCTGGCCCACGATGCCCCTTGCAGTTCCAACCCTCCGAATGCTCGATTGCGGCGAGTCCGCGCTGGTCGTCGAGTTCGGCCGCTCGATTGACCCGGCCATCAACGCTCGCGTCCACCACCTTGCGCGGCGGCTCGCGGCACAGGCTCACGCCGGAATCCTGGAGACCGTTCCCACCTATCGCTCGCTGATGGTCTTCTTCGATCCGCTCATCCTCAGCCGCACCGCCCTCAAGCAAATCATCGCATCATCCTGCTCAGCGCCGGATGAGATTCCCGCCTCCGCCGCCAACACCATTACGCTGATCCCCGTCGCCTATGGCGGCGACTTCGGTCCCGACCTCGCCTTTGTCGCCCGCCACAACCAGCTCAGTGAAGCAGAAGTCATCGCCCTGCACACCTCCACGCCCTGCCTGGTCTACATGCTCGGCTTCACTCCCGGCTTCCCATACCTTGGCGGCATGAACCCGCGCCTGGCCACGCCGCGCCTGGAATCACCTCGCCAGTTGATTCCCGCCGGTTCGGTAGGCATCGCCGGAGCGCAGACCGGAATCTACCCCGTCGCAAGTCCCGGCGGATGGCGGCTGATCGGCCGCACCCCGCTCACGCTCTTTCATCCCCAGGCGCAGCAGCCCTTTCTTTTCTCTGCCGGAGACTACTTGCAATTCACGCGCATCTCCGTCGCGGAGTTCTCGCAGATTCGCGCCGAGGCCGCAGCCGATCGCTACACTCCGCTGCGCCGCCCACTTCCACCAGGAGGCCATCATGTGCACGGTGCTTGAGCCCGGCCAGTTGACCTCCGTGCAGGATCAGGGCCGCCACGGCTTCCGCGCCTATGGCGTCACCACCTCCGGAGCGATGGACCGCCTGGCCCACACGGTTGCCAATCTCTTGGCCGGCAACCCTCCCACCTCCGCCGCCCTGGAGATGACGTTGCGCGGTCCCCGCCTGCGCTTCTCCCAACCGGCCTTTGCCGCCATCTGCGGAGCAGAGATGCAGGCCGTCCTCAACGGCCATCCCATCGCCAACTGGTCGTCCTTCGCCATCCCCGCCGGCGCCGAGCTTGTCTTCGATCACGCCACCAACGGCTGCCGCGCCTACCTGGCATTGCACGGCGGCATCCCGGTGCCACCCGTGTTGGGCAGCCGCTCCACCGATCTGCGTGCACAACTCGGAGGCCTCGATGGTCGCATGATCCGCACTGGCGATGAGATTCCCATGCCCGACGCAACCGGACCGAAGCTGGCCTTGGCTCTGCCGCCGGAGATGCTTCCCTCCTACCCATCGGAAATCACTCTGCGCGTCATGATCGGCCCGCAGGAGGAGCTTTTCACCGCCGAAGGTATCGCGACCTTTCTCGGCCAGCCCTACCGTGTGACCCATCGCAATGACCGCATGGGCTATGTGCTGGATGGTCCAAAGATTGCGCACTCGGGTGCCCCGGACATCGTCTCCGACGCGCTCTGCCCCGGCTCTGTGCAGGTGCCCGGCAGCGGACTCCCCATCGTCATGGGCTCCGACTGCCAGACCACCGGCGGTTATGCCAAAATCGCCACGGTCATTGGTCCCGACCTCATGCGCCTGGCGCAATCGAAAGCCGGCGACGTCATTCGCTTTTCCGCCTGCACGGATGCGGAAGCCGTACAGGCTCTCGGCGAGGAGCGCGCGTTCTACCAGTACATTGAAAGCGCAGTGCGCGAGTTGCGCGGCTGAGTTACGATGTCCATCTCATCTGTTAGAAGAGGCAGCCAATGTTGAGCATTGATCTGAACTGTGACATGGGCGAAGGCTTCGGCCCGCATGACGGCAGTAACGATGAGCGCGTCATGCCCCTGATTACCTCGGCCAACATCGCCTGCGGCTTTCACGCCTCCCACCCGCGACTCATGGCCCGCACCGTTCACCTGGCCGCCCAGCAAGGAGTCGCCATCGGCGCCCATCCTTCGTACCCCGACCTGGTCGGCTTTGGCCGTCGCGCCATGGAACTCACCGCCGAAGAGGTCGAGGCCGACGTCATCTACCAAATTGGCGCGCTCTCATCCTTCTGCCGCGCGGAAGGCGTTGCACTGCATCACGTCAAAGCCCATGGCGCACTCTATAACAAAGCCGCCGTGCATCCGGCCACCGCCCGCGCCATCGCCACGGCCATCCGCAAAGTGGATCCCACGCTCGTCATGGTCTGCCTCAGCAACTCCGCCATGGTCGAGGCGGCCGCGGAGTCCGGCATTCCCCACGTGGAAGAAGCCTTCGCCGACCGCGCCTACACCCGCGATGGAAAGCTCGTGCCGCGCAGCCAGAAGGGCGCCGTGCTGCTCGATCCAGCCGCCATTGCCGAGCGCGTCGAGCGCATGGTGCGCCAGCAATTCGTCGTCGCCGAGGATGGCTCGGCCGTCTCCCTGCATCCCGAGACTATCTGCGTGCATGGCGACACTCCCGGCTCCTATCAGATGCTCACCGCCATTCGTCACCGTCTGGAGGCGAGCGGCATCGTGCTCAAGTCTTTTTCCCGCTGAGCGGCTCTTCACATACCTCAACCGCCCACGCGCGCCGCACCGGAGGATGATGAGCAACGACAACGCAAATCGCTTTTGGATCTCCACGCTCACGCCTCCCGAGCGCCGCACCCTGGTGGCCACCTTCGGCGGCTGGGCCTTGGATGGCATGGACGTCATGGTCTACAGCTTCGTCATCCCCAGCCTGATCGCCCTCTGGCATCTCAGTAAAGGCCAGGCCGGAATGCTCGGCACCTCGGCGCTTTTGATCTCCGCCGTCGGCGGATGGCTCGCTGGACTTCTGGCCGATCGCTTCGGACGCACCCGCGTCCTGCAGTGGACCATCCTCTGGTTTGCCGTCTTCACCTTCCTCAGCGGTTTCGCCAATAACTTCTGGCAGTTGCTGCTGGCACGCGGATTACAAGGCCTCGGCTTCGGCGGCGAATGGGCCGTGGGTTCAGTCTTAATGGGCGAAGCCATCCGCGCCGAGCATCGCGGCAAGGCCGTCGGCACGGTGCAAAGCGGCTGGGCTCTCGGTTGGGGCGCCGCCGCCATCTTCAGCGTCGTGCTCTTCACCTGGCTCCCGGCCGCCTTGGCCTGGCGAGCCATGTTCTGGATCGGCATCCTGCCCGCCCTGCTCGTCTTCTACATTCGCCGCTGGGTTCCGGAGCCGGAGGTCTACACCCGCGCCCGCCAGTCCTCCCGCGAGGGCCGGCTCGAGTTCCTGCAGATTTTTTCTCCCGCCCTGCTGCGCGTCACCGTTCTCGCATCGCTGCTCAGCGTCGGCGCGCAGGGCGGATACTACGCCATCACCACCTGGCTGCCCACCTACCTCAAAACCGTGCGCCACCTCTCCATCCTCAACACCGGAGCCTACATGATCGTCATCATCGCCGGCTCCTTCTGCGGATACCTGGTGGGAGCCTATCTGACGGACGCCATCGGCCGCAGACCATCGCTCATTCTCTACGCCGCCTGCTGCGCACTCTCCGTGCTGGCCTACACTCACTTGCCGCTCAACAACGGACCGGCGATGCTTCTGCTCGGCTTCCCTCTCGGCTTCTTCGCCTCCGGCTCGTTCAGCCCCGTTGGCGCCTTTTTCACCGAGCTCTTCCCCGGCAATGTGCGCGGCAGCGGACAGGGATTCAGTTACAACATCGGACGCGGCGTTGGCGCTCTCTTTCCCACCCTGGTCGGAGCGCTCAGCAATCGCCTCTCGCTCGGCCGGGCCATCGCCATCTTCGCCGTGGCCGCCTACCTCGTCATGATCGCCGCCGTGCTCTTGCTGCCGGAGACCCGCGGCAAGGATTTGAAAGCCTGAATCCCTGACGATCTTGAACTCCGCACGATCCTGAATCCCTGATGCGGCTGAATCCGCCGCGACTATAACGGCCTCTGGAGAAAGGCCAACTTCTTTGCCGTTGTCACCAGGAAGGATGAGCCGTTCGGAGTCGCTCTCGCCCGCCACCGTTTTTTCTCCGCACAAATTTTTCTCCGCACAAATAAGAAGCCCTGCCGGGAAGTTCCCGACAGGGCCTTTGCTACTCACTCCGTGGCCGGAACAGGAGAACGGATTATGCTCCGCTTCCTCTCACGCGCCGCCGGCTTATTTCTTACGCGTCGTCACCGCCTGCGATGCGCCAGTTGCATGCGTCGCACTCGGGTTGCGGCTGTTGTTCGACGAGGACTGACCCGTCGGATCGGTGTACGTGTACGACTGCGACACCAGGTTGCCGTTCATCGTAGACCACAGCGTCACGTAGACCGCTGCGCCATCTGTCGGCAGGGTTACGGTTGTCGTGCCACCGGCAATCGGCCCCAGATTGGCGATGTCATAGCCATTCGGGGTCGAGCCAACCCACAGGTAAACCGGGTCCGTGGACTGGTTGTAGTTCCAGGTAAACGTCTGCGTCGAACCCAACTGCGATCCGTTCGCAGGCGAACTCATCTGCGCCGGGGCAGACGAGGCTTCCGTGTAGCTGTAGCTCTTGGAAGTCAGAGTACCGTTCAGTGTTGACCACAGCGTCACGTACGCCGTAGCACCCGTGGTCGGCAGGTTCACCGTCGTGCTGGTGCCCGTGAGCGGTCCAATGTTCACCAGGTCAGTACCACCCGCCGTCGAACCAACCCACAGGTACACCGGAGTGGTCGAACTGTTGGCTGCCCAGGTGAACGTCGTGCTCGCTCCGCTCAGCGTGCTGCCGCTGGTCGGTGAGCTGATCGTCGCCGGCAACAACGAGGCTTCCGTGTAGGTGTAGCTCTTGGAAGTCAGGGTACCGCTCAGCGTGGACCACAGCGTGGCGTAAACCGGAGCGCCATTGACTGGCAGGTTCACCGTCACGCTCGTGCCACTCAGCGGTCCAATGTTCACCAGGTCAGTACCGCCAACCGTCGAGCCAACCCACAAATACACCGGCGCGGTCGAAGCGTTCGCTGCCCAGGTAAACGTCGTGCTGCCGCTCAGTGTGCTGCCACTGGTCGGAGAGCTGATCGTCGCCGGCAACAGCGCTAGTTCCGTATAGCTGTAGCTCTGGGAAACCAGGGTACCGTTCAACGTAGACCACAGCGTCACGTAAACCGTTGCGCCATTGACTGGCAGGTTCACCGTCGTGCTGGTGCCACTCACCGGTCCAATGTTCACCAGGTCAGTACCGCCCGCCGTCGAACCAACCCAAAGATACACAGGCGTGGTCGAACCGTTCGCAGTCCAGGTAAACGTCGTGCTCGCTCCGCTCAGCGTGCTGCCGCTGGTGGGCGACGTGATGGTCGCAGCCGAAGCCTGGTTGACCACGATGCTGTCGGAGACCGTCGTCGCTGCCGCATAGGTGCTATTGCCCGCCTGCGAGGCCGCCACAACGATGGTGCCGGTTCCGGTCACGGTCAGCGTGCTGCCACTAATCGTGCCCGGTCCGGAGGTCACCGAGTAGCTCACTGCCAGTCCCGAGCTTGCCGTCGCCGCCAGGGTCACCGTGTTCGGTGAGTTCGGATAGTACAGCGGACCAGGATTTGGGAAAGTGATTGTCTGCGAGGTCTTCGCCGTTGCAGAGAGAGCGTTGATCAGGTTGACGCCATTCGGGCTGCCCCAACCGGTCACCAGATCGAAGCCGGTCACCGCCGAGTAGCTGCCCGAAGTTCCGCTGGTGATGTCGTGGAAGTTAGCGGCATACGTGGCTGGCACGACGTTCTGCGCGTAGATGGTCGGATTCAGAAAGCCGATCGTCGGCTGTCCGTTGGCGACCAGTTGCTGGTTGACCAGCGCGATGTAGCCCGCCCACATGGGAGCCGCGAAGCTGGTGCCGCCGTATTCATTTGCCTCGCAGGTCTTCTGGTCGGCACAAGTGTAGAAGGTGAAGTTGGCGTTGGCCGAAACATCCGGACCATTCCGCAGGGTCGTTGATCCCTTATTGGTTGAAGTGATCACACCAGCGAGCTGCTGCCATGCGGGGATGGCGATGCTGTTGGTCGAAATGCCACCGCCGCTATCAGTCCATGCGGTCTCGGAACTCCACGGACCCGCCGCGCTGGCCGTGACCAGATCGGTGCCGCCGACAGAGACGAGATTAGCATCGTCGGCCGGCCAGGGCTGATTGTCGCCCGTGCCCGACGCCCATGTGGAATCGTCGCCGGAAGCCGCAAAGAAGTTCTGCCCCTGCGCGGCCATCTTTTCAAAGTACGGGTCCAGCGTGCTGGCGTCGGCCGGAGTCCAGCCCCAGCTGCAGCCAATGGTGGTAGGCAGCGGGTTGTTCGTGGTCATCGCGCTGATGATCGCCGTGTCCGTGCTTCCAATGTAGACGGTCAGGCTCGCCAGCCCGGGAGCCATGCCGAGTGCCTGCGTCATGTCCAGCGTCTGCTCGGTGTCATCGCACCGGCCGCCGGCCTTGGTATCCAGGCAGGCAGTGCTGGTGCCATCCACGCTCAGCAGCACCGGGGTGATGGCCAGGGTCTGGCTGACGTTCTTGTAATACGTCGTCAGGTCGGCCAGGTCGGTGCCTTCATATTCGAAGAGTCCGAGGTTCTGGCCCGCGCCGGTCAAGGCCGTTCCACCGTAGTAGGCGGCGCGCATGTCGCTGCCAAGAAAAGAAGCCGAAGGGCCGGAGCCGGTCGTGGCATGGCTGACAACCTCTTCCGGCGAAATGCCATGAGCCTTGGCATAGTCCTCCCTCTTCACCAGGCGGGTTGTGGGGATGGAGTAGTTGTCCAGGCCCGAAACGTGCCACAGGGAGAACGGCAGGGTGGTGGTGGGTTCGGAGTCGGGTGCGTAGAAGATGCGGGACGCCTTAGGGTCCTGGTAGGTGCGCATCGTGAGGTGGAATGCCTTCTCGATGGTGGCAACCGTGCCTTTCACCTGCAGGTCCATGCCGTCACGCGATCCGCCTACGATGGTGAATCCGCTGGCCTTGGCCCAGGCGACCGCGGTGGCGTAATCCTCCTGGCTGGGGCCAAACATGGCGGTGAATTGCGCCGGCGTCAGGTACTGGCGATAGGTGGGACTTTCCGGGTTGTAGAGCTCGCTGAGGAAGACATCGAGGCCTGCCTGATCTCTTAGCGGCAGAACAACATGCAACTGCATGGTCTGATCCTGCGGAAGGCGGCCGGTGAGCTTGGCTTCGCCGTTGCGGGTCACCTCATGCATGTGACGGGTCAGTACAGATTGTGCTTGGGAAGCGGCACTTCCAAACGACACCACCGCTGCGAGAAACAGCAAAGACAGACACGTCCTCTTGATCGCCTTGATCACCAGGCCCTACCTCCTAGATTCTTGGTGCTTTATTGGGAAATTCCCAGAATTGAATAGAGTTTTTCAACCAATCCCATTGTTGTCAAGCAAGTTCATGGCAATCTGTAATAAATCTGACCAACCCACTCCGGTTGAAGCTCTCACAACCTCGTGAGTGTGGGCGGGCTTCCCCGATATCCCCCCTTTATTTTTCCGGTAACAATCTGAAAAGGAAGGAGATGCCAGGTTTCAAGGTTTCAAGGTTTCAAAGTTTCAAGGTTTCAAAGTTTCAAAGTTTCAAGGTTTCGGAGGTTTCATAGGTTTCGGAGGTGGAAGAGCAAAACCCTGATGCCCGCGCCATTGAGAACCCTGCTGCTTGCCTCTATATCCAGAATAGCAATTTGCAGGGGGCAGACCCTCAGCGGAGGGGTGGTTTATATCTCGTGCGGAATCATCCGGTTGCGAGGAATACGGCGAGAGAGTGGGCTTGACAGGGTTTCGCGGCGGAGGATTTTCCGGGCGAATTCAGGCGGCCTTGGGTTGGTGCGGTGCGGGTTGCGGGCAGCTTTCGAGCACTGGGCAGGCTAAACTGGGGTGGCTTTCGGATGCGTTCTTGATGGATTTTCGCTGCCGCGCGGCGCTCAACAGTCCACAGTTCGTTATCAGATTCCCGGCCCAGGTTAACCATTTTCAAAACAAGAACAAGGTCAACTACCCCACCCTAACCAACTGAGGGTTAGGATGGGGCACCCTCAGGGTTTCTGTCGCGGTGGAGCGTTGGCCTATCCCCCACTCAAGCCAACAACGGGCTTGAATGGGCCACCCGCCACCCGCGTCCTAGGGGTGGAAGAATAGATGTTCGAACAGGCTCCAGATGCCGTTGCACGTCACTGGGAGAAGAACACTGGCCCAGGCAACCCACATACCCTTTTGAAGCACCACGAACATCCTCGACTGTGCGACCTGGGGGAGAGTCCGGCCTTGGCTCACGCAAACGAAAAGCGCTATAACCAATGTCAATATTCCACAAGTCACAGTCGCGACTAAGTTCTTGGAAGGGTTAAAGGTTGTTGCATATTTAACAATGTAGTGCGAACCCGTCCCAATTATGAATGCACTGCCGCAACAGATTGCTGCCCATCGCCACGCAAAATTTCGTCTAATTTTGCTATCGGCATCTCGCTGTTTCTGCTCGGCTGCATCTCGCAATAGTGAATCTTTCGCTCGCTCCAGTGTCGAGATTTGATTATCCTTTTGTTGCAATTCTCCGAGTAAATTGTCCGTCTGTTTTGCAGAGGCTGTAAGCTGATGCTGAAGAGCTTCATTCTTCAATGTGATCTCTTGGTTTAGCTTAACAATCTCTTCTTTTACGAGTTCTATGCCCCGCTCAACAGCGGGGTTTGCAGCTATCCGCTGGCGAAGTCCATCATTCAATATAATCTTGGTGATCGTCCCCGTGGGCAATTCAGAGAGATTCTCGATCTTGCTCAATGCTTGGAGTATTTGAATCGTGACAGCTTCGGTCGCAGAATCAAATTTCGGAAACAAAAGCGGGAGGCGCATAGCATTGAAAATTGCAGAGTCCACTTCTTCACTTCTGGGAATCCAGAACTGGAGGAGTTGGGCGAGGCTCGTCGGATGAAGACAAACGGGAATAGCATTCCAATCTTCTCGGGCTTTATACCTATCAAAGCCCAGAAAGCCATAATCCAGGGTTACTATCCAGTACTTCACTTGCAACGGTGAGTCAGCCCGTGGCCGTCTCCCCTTGACATAATGCCAGACGACTACGTCGTGTTCTATTGCGCTGTAGCTCTTAGTTCTCCTTCCCGCACCTTTGTCCACCCTCTCCCGCTGCGCAACAATGTCATCGATAACTTCTTGTTTCAGAGCATGTGCCTCAAGAGACTCGTTGTAGAGCTCGACGCCCTTATCTGTCAGGATGGTCATTAGGTTCTTTGCGAAAGGGCCAAAATATTCAGAGGCGTCAAGGCGCATTTCAGACGACTGGGCAGTCTTTAGAAATTTCTCAATCAACCCTGTGCCCACCGTGCTAACCGCAGCCTTGATGAGATTGGGCTCTAATCTGACACGAATCGCCTGATCTTGCGCCCAACTAATGACGCGGGTTGCCTCATCAAGTGTGGTTGGCAGGACATAGAGTTTTATCTGATACTGACCACCAAGCTTCTGTATTGTTGAAAACAGGTCCCTCACAGCTTCATTTGCGGGATTATCGTGTAGGTCGAGGAGGGAGAAGATAAAGTTTGTATCGAGAAAAATACTAGCCGAGAAGTGGCTCCCCCGAGCCGTGAGGTTGGTGAGGGTGGCGCGGTCTACATTGCCAGCCTCGGCGAAGAAGGAGGCGTTCATAAGCCTGAGGACGTACTCTCGCACATTCTTGTCGCCGGGCGCCAAGAAATTGAGCACTACATTCCGGCGCGCAGTATAGTCGGGAGCCTCCTCTGCGCCTGTAAAAGCGACAACCGCCTCACGCTCATAGTCAACTTGTCCACCCTTTATAAGTTTAAGGGTGTTTGCTCCGAGTGCTCTGATGAGAGGAATTAGGCATCCATCATGAAACTCCAACCACAATTCAGAGGGGTCGCATTCTGGAAGAAATTTTGCTGAAAGCGTAACAAAACTATTCTTGACGGCATCCTGTAAATGCTCACTCTGTTCTATGTTGGTAACGAGTGATTCTCTCTGTTCCTCGGAGATTTTCAATCCAACCTTGGGTAGGAGGAATACCTTCTTTTGGGAACTGAGTTTATCTACCGCAGACTGAAGTAGGGGTCTTTGTATTCCTATTCCTATGTCATCTTTAATGAACGAGTGTATCTCGTCGAGACATGTTGCCGGATGGGCCTCATTGGCGATGGCCGCCAACACAAATTGCTGGACCGCAAGATCCCACCAACCGCTCTTATTCAGTTCGATGTGCTGGACTAATGATAAAAGCTCACGGTTAAGCGCTGGTGAAGAAGGGCGAGATGACACTGTATTCCTTTCGCAAGCAGCCCGAAGCTATTAATCTAATTTTCAACGAGTATGCCACATCTTTGCACTCCAGCCCACATCTGATATTCCTCGTATTTCACAATCTAGTGAGTAACTTAAGGCTAGGATAGGCAAACGTTAGGTAATCCCACCCCCGCTATTTCCTATACACGGTTCCCGGGCGCTGCCCGGTCCACCCGCAGACTTAAATCGTCTGTGTGGCGGACTCGATGGTGACGGCCATGGTGGCGCGCAGCCATTTGAACCTTGCCTCCATCACGTCGAAGTCCGGGCCGGAGGTCACGAATACGGCCTTGCCCTTGATTAAGAATCCCGTGCCCGGCCCCTGCAGACCCTTGATTTTGCTGCTCCCCAGGGTGATTAAGACCTGCGGGTTGAAGGCCACGTTCGCCTCCGTTTGACGCATGAAGCCGGCGGGGATCAGTAGGCGTCCATCTTCCGTGGCTCGCAGATAACTGTTCCATGTATTGACCATGTGCGGTCCATCGGCGCCGAGGGTTGCAATGGCCACCACGCCATCCTGCTTCATCACTTCCAGCAATTTTTCGGGAATCACTTTTCAAGCCTCCTGAAGACCGTTCCATCCTTCATGACAAAGCGCACGCGGGTGAGCGCTGAAATGTCCGCTAGCGGATTGCCCTGCACGGCGATAACGTCGGCAAGGAAGCCGGGGCGGAGCTGGCCGATCTGACCCTCCCAGCCGAGAAGCCTGGCACCGTTGATGAGTCCGGCGCGAAGAACATCGGCGGGAGCCATGCCGTATTCGGCCATCAGGACGTACTCGCGAGCCTGCGTGCCGTGGGGAAACGGGCCAACGTCGCTGCCGACGGCCATGGGGACTCCGGCGGCCAACTGCTTTTTGAACTCCGCGGCGTGGTAGGCCTGCATGAGGCGTTCGCGCTCGGCCTGGGCGGGTGAGGCGGCGTGCGCGGCAAAATATTCCACGATTGCGAAGGTGGGCACGGCGTAGATCTGGCGCTCGCGCATCAGGCGCATGGTCTCCGGACTGAGCTGGTCGGCGTGGTCCACGCTGGCCACTCCGGCCTGTGCGGCGAAGAGCGTGCCGGGCTCTCCGGTGGCGTGCACGGCGACGCGGGCACCGGTACGCGCGGCTTCGGCGACGGCCGTTTCCAGCTCGGCGCGAGTGTACTGATAAGGCGTCGAGAAGCGGCCATCGTGCAGAGTGTCCTTGCCGGTCTGGTAAATCTTGATGAAGTCGGCACCCTCCTTGATCTGCTGGCGGATGACCTTGACGAGCTCGGCGGCGTTGTCGGCGTAGGTGGCGTTGCTGGGCACGTGGGCCGAAGGGTTGAAGTGGATGGCATCTTCGTGTCCGCCGGTCAGGTCAACGGCGTTGCCGCTGATGCGCAGGCGCGGGCCGGGAATGAGATTGGCATCAATCGCATTGCGGATGGCCGTGTCGGCCGAGCCGGCGCCTTCGGTGCCCATGTCGCGTTCGGCGGTGAAGCCGGCAAGAAGATCGTCGCGGGCGGCGATGGCGGCGAGGATGGTGCGCTCGGGAACGCTCTCCTGAACGGTTTGCAGGTCTTCGGCTCCGGGATGGAGGAAGAGATGGACGTGCGCGTCAACCAGGCCGGGCATCAGCGTAAGGTCGCCGAGATCGAGCAGGGTGGCGCCTTCCGGATGCGTGACCGCGGGGCCTGCCTCCGCAATGCGGTTGCCGCGGATGAGGACTTCGCCGGGAGTGACCAGCGTGCCGCGTTCGACATCCAGCAGATGCGCGGCGTGGAGGATGGTGACCGCGCTTACAGACGAAGTCTGCGCGGACGCAGAGGACGGCGCGCTCTGCGCACGGGCGTTGACGGTGAATGCGGCGAGCAAAACGGAAGCGGCGATGGTGAGGCGATGGAGGCGCGACATGCGCCGAATGGTAGCACGGCGGGCGAGCGTTTGCGGCGGCTTCTATCTGCGGCGGCGTCGCGATGTTTGGCCGCGGGTTGCGGATGAGTCGAGTAACAGCTTCTTTGATTCGCGAGCCTTCCATTCCAGGTAGGAGCCGGCGGCGGCGAGCAATGACAGAAGCACGAAAGGCGTGTCACAGAAGATGGCGACGAGGCGGTATTCGTGCGTGTAGTGCCAGAAGGCTCCGGCGGCGATGGCCGCGGCGGCCAGCAGCCAGATGATGACGCAGGCCAGAAGATTCTGGAGAAGAAATTGTTTCAGCTTGTCGCGCATGGTTCAGCCTCTTTCATGGTTCAGCCTCTTTCATGATTCAGCCTCTTTCATGATTCAGCCAATCCTCGTCTTAGCCCCGGCCTTGTTTAACCCCTGCCACGGAACTGGATGATCTTGCGGCGGTCTCGTTTGTCGGGGCGCGTCGGCGGGAGCTTTTCCCACTCGGCCATGGCCTTGCGCTGGGCGGCCACCTGCTGGCGTCGCTCGATGCTCTCCGCGCTTTCCTTGTACAAAGCCTGCGCGATGGGGGCCGGACCGCGCTCGTCGCTGAGGCCGAGGATCTCCACGTCGAAGTCTCCGCCATCGTTGGAGACGCGCAAGAGGTTGCCGACGCGCAGCTCTCGCGAGGGCTTGATGGGCTGTCCGGCGAGAAGCACGCGGCTGAGATCGCAGGCGCGCGCGGCCAGGGTGCGCGTCTTATAGAAGCGCGCCGCCCACAGCCACTTGTCCGCACGAACACTGTTCATGGATTGATTGTAATGCGTGGGGCGAGGTTTCGGAGGTTGCGGAGGTGTCGGAGGTGTCGGAGGTGAGGGCAAGAGCAAACCTGCTGACGCGGAGTGTGCTGCTTCCCACGTCTGGCCAACAGCAGGCCAGACATGGGGCACCAGTCTTTTCTGGTTAAGTGAAGCGTGGGCTAGCTGTTATAGGACTCTTGGGCTAGCGGCCTGCCCAGGCCTTGTTCTTACGATAGGGGTCCTTCGACTCCGCTGCGCTTCGCTCAGGATGACACGGAAGAGCAAGGGCAAGAGCAAAGGCAAAGGCAAGAGCAAGAGCAAAGGCAAAGGCAAAGGCAAAGGCAAGAGCAAGAGCAAAGGCAAAGGCAAGAGCAAGAGCAAGAGCAAGAACAAAGGCAAGAGCAGAGGCAAATACAAAAGCAAATACAAAAGCAATAGCAAAAGAAACGCCCCACGCTTGTCGTCGGCGTGGGGCGCGGTGTGCTCCAGTTGAGTTGAGCGTTAACCTTTCGTCTTCTGCACGGCAGTCTTCTGCTCGGCGATCCACTGGTTGATGCGGGCGTCGAGCATGTCTAACGGCAGCGCGCCGCCATCGAGAATCTTGTCGTGGAAGGCCTTGAGGTCAAACTTCGGGCCGAGTTCTTTTTCCGCGCGGTGACGAAGCTCGCGAATCTTAAGCTGGCCGAGTTTGTAGCTGAGCGCCTGCCCGGGCCAGGCGATGTAACGGTCGGTCTCGGATTGGATGGTCGGCTCGTCCACGGCGCCACTCTGGCGCATGTACTCCACCACCTGGTCGCGCGTCCAACCCTTGGAGTGGATGCCGGTATCCACGACCAACCGCACGGCGCGGAAGAGTTCGCTGGCCAGGCGTCCGTAATCGCTCACCGGGTCCTGATAGTAGCCGACCTCCTTGCCGAGTTCTTCGGCGTACAGCGCCCAGCCTTCGCTGTAGGCGCTGAAGAAGAGTCCACGCTGGCGGAAGCGCGGCAGGCCGTTGAGCTTTTGCGCGATGCTGAGTTGGAGGTGATGTCCGGGGATGCCCTCGTGATAGGCGATGGCCTCGTCGTCCACCAGGCTGCGCTGCTCAAAGTGGCTGGTGGCCACCACAACGCGGCCCGGGCGGCTGCCATCGGGCGTGCCGGTGACGTAGTGGGTGGCGGCGGCGGACTGGAACTCCGGAATGGCCTCCACCGTGACCGGCGCCGCGGGCAGGCGGTAGAAGAGCTGCGGAAGCCGTGGCTCCATTTGCGCGATGTAGCGGCGGAAGTCGTCGAGAATCTGATCCGAGCTGGTGGGCTTGTACTTGGGATCGTTCTTCAGGGCCGCGCGGAAGCTGGCGAGGTCCGGATAGCCGAGCTTGGTGGCGATGGCCGTCATCTCCGCCTGGATGCGGGCGACCTCGCGCAGGCCGAGCTGGTGAATCTCCTCGGGCTCCATGTGCGTGGTGGTGCGGCCGTAGATGTTGTTGCGGTAGCGGCGTTGGCCATCCGGCAGGCTGTTGATGCCCAGCGCGGTGCGTCCGTGAGGAGCGTATTCGTCACGCAGGAAGGCCGCGAACTGCTTGTACGCAGGCAGAACCTCGTCGTTGACGGCGGCGGTGATCTGGCGGGTCAGGCGCTGCTGGTCTTCATTACTGATGTTGGACGGATACTTTCGGGTCGGACGCAGGAAAGGATCGGCCTTGATGATGCCGTCGCACTGGCCGGGGAGTTTTTCCAGCAGAAAGCGCACGGGCATCAGGTTTTGCCGCATGCCTTCGCGCAGCACTCCGGTGGCCTGCGACAGCACGCGGGGAATCTGATGCAGGCGGGCGATGTAATCCTCGTAGTGCTTGACGCTATCGAGCGGTACGGAGTTCGGCAGGTCGGCCAGCCCGGTGTGGACTCCGTTCTGCTGGTTGATCGGCATCAGGTATTCCTTCAGCTCGTAGTCATCCATGCGCATGCGCAGCACGCGCAGGAGAAGATCGTGGCTGACGGCGTCCTGGTCGGCAAAGCCATCGGTGGAGATGGCCTCCAGGCGGTGGATGAACTCAATGTCGCTCTGGTGATGGCGCTCGACGGCCTCAAGAGAGTAGTCGGAGAGGCGGTCGTTGTAGCGGTAGTCGCCGGCGGAGGTGGCACGCTCGGGAAACTCACGCAGACCGAGTTCGTAGTACTCCTCGAAGAGGGCGTTCTGGAGGGCGACGCGATCTGCCACGGATTGGACGACCGGGAGCGGCGGTTTTGCGTTGGGCTGGGCGAAGAGCGGTAAAGCGGCCAGCAACAAAAGGGTGCAGAGGATGCTGCGGAGGGTAATTTTCATCTGAGAAGAGTAGCAAAAAAGAGGCAAAACGAACGTAAAGTTGCGATTGACCCGTGCCAGGGCGATCTCTGCGCCCCGGGGCGAGAGATGCTAGTGGCTAAAGGACCACCCAACCGTGCCGGAGGCCGCTTTACGCTGTTAGAATGCTCCCAATTATGAGGGCGTGAACTTTCCGCGCCTGCAATTCGTATCAACCAGCATGGCACTCGGCGCTTCACCCTCAATGCTGACCATGCTGGCGGCTGTTCCTGGTCGCACGGTGGAGGCACGGGTGGAAGAGGCGCAGATCGTCGCACAACTGGTACGCCGTTGCGCCCAGGGCGACGCCGTGGCGTGGGAAGAGATTGTGCAGCGCTTCCACCGGCGGGTTTACAACTTATGTTACCGCTTTGCCGGGACGGCCGAGGACGCCGAGGACCTGACGCAGGACGTCTTCCTGAAGGTGTACCGCACGGTGACCAGCTTTGACGGCGAAAAGGCCAGCTTTGGCACCTGGCTGACCACCGTGACCCGCAACCTGCTGGTGGACCACTTCCGGAGGCGGCGCAACGACCGGGTCACCGACAGCATGGACGCTCCGCTGGGCGGCGAAGACGACGGGCCGACCCTGGCCGACCGGCTGGCCGGAGGCGACGGCAACGATCCCCACCGCCAGGTCCTGAGCCAGCAGCGCAGCCAGATGGTGCAAAAAGCTCTGCAACAGGTGAGTCCCGATTTGCGCGAGGCGGTGATTCTGCGCGACTTACAGGATCTGGACTATCGCGAAATCGCACAGGTACTCAAGGTTCCGGAAGGAACCGTAAAAAGCAGAATCAATCGCGGCCGGGCGGAACTGGCACGGCTGTTACAACGTAGTTATCCCCAGGCCCTGTAATTTGCTGCCGGGGGCACGGGCCTTCGGCAGGGGCGAGGCAGGTGAGGTTTGATGACGGGCAAAGATCAATCCGGAATGCAGTGCGCCGAGTTCGACCTCCTGTTGACGGAGGCCCTGGACGGCCATCTGCAAGGCGAACGGCGCGAGCGCTTTCTGGCGCACCAGGCGGAGTGCCCGGCCTGTAAGGCGCTGCTGGAAGACGCGCGGAGCGGGCTGGCCTTGCTGGCCGAGGTGGAGGACGTCGAGCCGCCGCGGCACTTGGTGCACAACATCCTGGCCCTGACCAGCCGGGCGACCGCATCGGCCGAAGCCGTGAAGCTGCACAAGCCCGCGTGGGTGCGCCTCAGCGAGTCGCTTCACACCATATTCGCGCCCGTGCTGACGCCGCGCTTTGCCATGTCACTGGGGATGGCCTTCTTCAGCATCACGCTGGTATTGAACATGGCGCAGATCCGCATCAGGGACCTGACGCCGCACAACATGAGCCACACCTTCTACACCAGCCAGAACAAGGTGATGAAGTATTACGAGAATATGCGGCTGGTATACGAAATCGAGTCGCGGGTGCGCGAGCTGCGCAACTCCAGCGACGACGGCGAGAGCCAGGAGAAGCCAAAGAATAATCAGACGCGCGAGCAGAACGAGAACAGCCAGCCGGAACAACGCAATCCGCAGCACAACGCGCTGGGCGGACAGACCCAGTGGCTGGCACTTCTGGGCGGCAATGAGATGAATACGCTGGCGATGGCCCAGACGAGGAGTGAATTATGAACTGCGCACTACATACGGAACGGCCGGCAATAGCATTCTGCCGGAGCTGCGGCAAGGCTCTGTGTGAGAGCTGCGAGCGCGATGTGCAGGGCACGGTCTTCTGCGAACCCTGCCTGGCAGAGCGCGTTCACGGCACTGCGGCGCCGGGCGCGGGAGTGCCTCCGGCGGGCTTTCGACCCGTGGCACCGCCCGAAGAAGCCAGCCCCGGCTTGGCGCTGTTCCTCGGCTTCATCCCCGGCGTGGGCGCGTTTTATAACGGCCAGGTGATGAAAGGCTTTGTGCACGTCATCATACTGGCGACGCTGATCTGGCTGAGCGATCACGGCCTGGGCGCCTTTGCCGGACTGCTGATTTCGGCCTGGATCTTCTACATGGTCTTTGACGCCTACACCACGGCGAAGGCGCGGCGTTTTGGCATGCCGCTGCCCGATCCTTTGGGATTGAACTACATCCTGGAAGGGCGCGATGGCACCTTCCGCCAGCGGGTGGAGCAGGCCGGTGAGCGGCTGGGCGAACGCGTGGAATATGTCGCCGGACAAGCCGGGAATCACTGGAGGAAGGCCGGTGGTGCGCCTCCGAATGGCAGCACTCCGGGTGCGGCCAGCAACTTTGCGGCCGCGCCGAATGCAGAGCCGGGTGCTGCTGCGGCTGGGGTTACGGATAACTCCGCGAACGGAACCACGGCTGACGCCACGGGCGCCACGCACGAAGAGGTGAAGGGCGCGGTGCGCGACGCGGTGAAGGCCGCGGCCAATGCCGCCACGGCGGCCGCCAACCTGGCAGCCGATGCCGTGCGCAACGCCCACGACGCCAACTATCGCCAGGGCGGTGCGAGTTACAGCGGTCCGCAGGGGACGTATTACTCCGGCCCCGAGGGCACGTACTACGCTCCGCCGCCGCCGGAGCCACCCGTACCACCGCGCGCGGCCAGTCCGGCCGGGGCGATTGTGCTGATCGGGCTGGGCGGAATCTTTCTGTTGGCCAACCTGGGATGGTTCAGCATTCACTGGGTCTCGCACTTCTGGCCCGCAATTTTAATCGCGCTCGGCGTGTGGCTGGTGGTCAAGCGGCAGCGTGAAGGACGTTAAGGAGGAGATGACGATGCGCTACTACCAATCCAATCCTGCCTGCGGATGCGCGCGGTGCAGCACGCGCGGACTGATGGGGCCGGCGGTGCTGATCACCCTGGGACTGCTGTTTCTGGCGGCGAACTACACCGACTGGAGCTTTGAGCGTACCTGGCCGGTACTGCTGATCGTCATCGGCCTGATCAAGGTGGTGCGCTACCTGCTCGGCGACAGCGGGCACGTCAACCCCGGGCAGTATGCGCCGTACGGCGCGCCCTACGGACAGTATCCACCGCCGTATGCCGGCTATCAGCCCCCGGTGGCTGCTCCGGTTGTGCCGCCCGCGGCGCCGGCCGAGACGCCATTTGGCGAGGCTCCCAAGGCGGCGAACGGCAGCGACCCCCAAGAGGTGAACCATGGCTAGCCCCGGAGGATATTACATGCCACCGCCGCGGCCGCGCTCCATCGTCGGCCCGGTGATTCTGATTGGCCTCGGCGTGCTGTTCCTGATGCGGAACATGGGCTACTCGCTGGGCTTTTTGCAGGGCTTTGCGCGCTACTGGCCGGCGCTGCTGGTGCTGATCGGCGTGGTGCGGTTGGTGGAGTGGGCAATGGCGCGCAGCTCGGGACGTCCCGCGCCATGCATGGGCGGTGGCTCGGTCTTTCTGCTGATCCTGCTGATCATCATCGGATGCAGCGTGACCGCCATGAACCATGCGCCAGGCGTCTTCCACTTTAATCCGAACGGCGACGGACTGGATGCCGGGGATGAGTGGATGCACCTGTTCGGCAACGAGTACACCTTTGACGGCGAGCAGACCGCGCCCCTGCCGGCGGGCAACGCCGTGCACGTGCGCTGCGACCGCGGCAACGTGACGGTGAATACCTGGGACCAGCCGCAGGTGCGGCTCAGCTATCACAAGAGGGTTTTCACCAGCAGCCAGAGCGAGGCCGAAAAGGTGGACCAAGCCACGGCTCCCAAGCTGGTGCAGCAGGGCAACAGTGTTGAAGTGCAGGGCTACACGGAGAGCAGCGGACAGAAGGGCGTGGCCCTGGACATGATTCTGTATGTGCCCGCCAAGGCCGATGTGGACATCAACAGCGCGCACGGCGACGTGAGCGTGACGCAGCGCACCGGCGACGTGCACGTGGTGGCGCAGCATGGCGACGTGCTGCTGGACCAGATTACGGGCAACGCCTCGCTGACCGTGCGCCACGGCTCGCTGCACGCCAGCAACGTGGGGGGCAACCTGGCGGCCGAAGGGCGGCTGGAAGACCTGGTGCTGGATTCGATCGCGGGCTCGGCGGTGGTGACCTCGGAGATCTTCGGCGACACGCACCTTTCGCACCTGGCCAAGGGAGTGGTGGTTCGCACCAGCCGCACCGAGCTGCAGGTGGCCAAGATGGATGGCGACCTGACGATGGATTCCGGCAACCTGAACGCCGAGAACCTGTTGGGGCCGGTCTCGCTGACCACCAAGGGCAAGGACATCAACATGCGCGACGTCCACGGCGATCTGCGCATCAACGACGACCACGGCGACATCAGCGTGGAGAGCGGCTCGTCGGCAACGCTGGGCAACCTGGAACTGACGACGCACCACGGCGACGTGCATCTGCGGCTGCCTTCCAAGGCCAGCTTCAGCTACAGCCTGAGCACCCGCCACGGCAGCATCAGCAGCGGCGACTTCGGCGGAGGCAGCAACAACAGCAGCGGCGGGGGATCGATTGCCAGCGGAACGGTGGGCAAGGGCGGCGTGCGGGTCAACGCCATCAGCGACACAGGCGACATCCAGCTGAGCAAGACCGAGGAGTCCATGGCTCCGCCTGCGCCGCCGGAGATGAAGGTCCCGAAGCCGCCTGCGCCGCCTTCCCCCGGCAAGCCCGGCAAGAAGAAAGTGGGCGACGTTGAGGTGATGTAGCTGCAATTGCGAAAGAAACAAAAAAGCGGAGGGCCGAGGCCTTCCGCTTTTTTCATGGACTGACGGCTCAGAGAGTGAACATTGTTGCCGTAAGAGCCAGAACCAATGTGTTGGAAAATCTGAACAGCGATCTGCTTTTACACCAGAGCGATTTGCTTTTACACCAAACCGGTTTGCTTTTACACCTTTGAAAAGCAGTTACCCGAAGTTGATGGGGTGTTTGCCCAGCCAGTGCGAATCGCGCGTGGAACCGATCTCACGCAGGGCGCCGCGGGCGATTCCGCCGGAGAGCTCACGGGTCTCCCAGGCGACACCGGCGGCAAAGCCGACCACGGCTCCGACGGCGCTCATGGCGGCGACCGCGGCCAGGTTCTTACGGCGGCGCTGCACCACCAGGGCGGCCGCGGCGGCTACTCCCGCACCCAGCACGCTGGTTGCCCAGCTGGCACGCACGGAGCGGCCCAGAAGTTCGGCCACCGATTCGCCATCCAGCACTGTGCCCGCGCCCTCGCGCGCGCCATGCAGAGCGGTGCCCGCCAACTCGCGCCCGTACTCCACTTCCGACTTCAACCAATGCCCGATCTTCATTGCCAGCCGCTCCCGTATCCGACGAAGGAAAATTGCGAACCGTTGCGGAAAACTCTACCCCCGACACCCACCCTGCGGATAGGGTTCGCGGAGCCGATTTTCCGACGATGACGCTTGATAGTAACTCCGGTATCGGCAAAGGGAAAGTGACGTTCGGCACCCCGGGGTGACTTTTTTCCTTGCCTGCGAGCCATTTCAGTATCCGGGACGGAGGGCCCAAGCCGGGCATTGGCACAGAAAAAGCCCCGGCGCGCTGGCACCGGGGCTGTGCGTTTCCGGTTGAGGTTACGGAACCTGCTTCACCATCTTGCCCTGGTACTGGCGGTTTGCGTCAGCAGAGATCAGGTAGAAGGTGTTGGCGTCCACGCTGTAGGCGATGAGCGGCACGCCGGCGGCGGTGGCCGTGTTGCGGCCGTTCGTCTGCATGCTGTAGGTGCCCGTCTCGGTGTAGTCGGTGTTGTAGTAACCCGGAGTCTGCGAATCCATGGTGCCGGTGAGGTTGCCGTTGCCGTCGGCCAGGTAGTTGGCCACGGCCTCCACGTTGCCGCCGGCATCCTGGCTGTAACCGTTGATGTCCTGGGCGTATTCACCGCTGATGCTGGCGTTGGTCAGGCCGGTGGTCTGGGCGCGCAGGGTTCCGGTCTCCTCGATGGTGGAGGTGCCGTTGGAGACCAGAAGGACGGACTGCGAAGTGGAGACCTGCCAGCCGATGATGCTGGTGGCCAGTCCGCTGGTGGTGGTGGCCGTCCAGCGGCCGGTGGCTGCCGCGGCGTAGGTGCCGCTGACGGCCGCTCCGGAGGTCAGCATGAAGCCGTTGTTGTAGTCCTCTACCCCGCTGTTGACGTTGCCGGCGCCGTCGAGGGTGAAGCGTCCGACCTGGGCGATGTTGCCCTTGTTGTTGACGCCGGAGAGCGAGTACACCTGGTCGCCGCTGAAGGCCAGGGTGGAGCCGCTGACGCCGGTCTGCTGGTCGGCATAGCCGTGCAGCCAGAAGCTGGCGTCGGTGCTGGCCAGTTGCAGATGTCCGGTGGAGGTGACCCAGTACACGAAGTTGTGGGTGCCGGCCGAGGTGGTGAGGACCAGGGTGCCGCGGCCGGTGGAATCCGGCGCCGTGATGCTGCCCGTGGTGGCCAGCAGGGTGCTCAACGTGCCGTCGTCATTCTGGTCCAGCAGGCCGCTGACCGTGGTGCCGCTGATGTTCAGGAAGCCGATGGAGCCAAAGGGGTTCAGGCTGGTGTCTTCACCATCCAGGCGCACCACGAAGTTGCCGGTGGGCGCGGCGACCGAGCTCTGCGCGAGAATGCGGCCAATGTCATCCGCCGTGGGCGAGTACTGGAAGAAGCTGGCCGCGCCGGTGGACTGCAGTACAAAACGATAGGTGGCCGTGCCGTTGGCGCCCTTCAACTCCACCTGCCCGCGTCCATCCTGGTTGACCGAGTAGGTGCCGGTGACGGCTTCCTTCTGCACCTGGGTGCCGCTGTCGGTGTACAGGTCGCGATAGCCGCCGGTGACGTTGCCGTTGCCGTCGGTGGTGAAGACTCCCACCACGTCAAACATGTAGTAGGTGGTTCCAAGATTGTTTACGCCGGTGGTGGCAAAGGTGTAGGTGCCGGAGAGGCTGGCGTTGGAAAATCCCGCGTTGTTGCCACCAGTGGGACCAGTTGGCGGTGGCGCAACCGTGTAGGTGTTGTTGTTGCCGCATCCGGCCAGAAGGGCCAACAAAGCTACTGCAAGAACGGACAGAAGGATTTTTCGCATGGCTTGTTCTCCACCCAATTTTGAACACAAAAACCCTAGCTTGAACACAAACCCGGCCGCGGGGGAAAAGTTGTGCTACAAATAGGCCCATGAGCAGCGACCTGGTACAGTTCCCACCACCGCCCCCGACGCGGCAGATTTATCTCATCGGCTTCCGTCTGGATCCGGGCGCCGAACAACCGCAATTTTATACGCTTATGGGCGATGAAGGGGAGAGCGAAAGGCCCATCACCCGGGAGGGACGCATATTGTTCTTCCGCCACCCCAAAGATGCCCGAAAGGCCCTGAAAGAAAGTGACAACGGCTTTGCCGACCTGGCCAAGGTTCCGCATGAGATGGAGATGCTGTGCGACGTGAGCAGCGCCCTGTATGTGGCCAACGCAGAGGAGAGCGACGAGGAAGGCGTTCTGTTTGAATTGATTGCCGTATTCGACGACCTGCTGCGGGCCATCCGCATGAACGTGCCGGAAGAGCATGCCGGGTTGCTGGGCGCGGTGGCCCAGCGTTTGGCGCAGAATCCCGAGTTTGTCAGCGTGCTGGAGTCTCGCAAGGCCACGCGCGACAAACTGGAAGACGCCCTGATGTGGTGCGTGGGCGCGGTGGCCGTGAAATCGAGCTTTGTGGAGTAGGCGAGAGAGGAAAATCAGAATTCAAAATAATTAGGGCCCGACCGCACCACGCGCACTTATGTGAGCCTCCGGACACCCGCCATGACCTTCTCCCACCCTGTCGCAGAATCTGCGACAAGGGTGGGGCATCCCCCGGTAAGGTAAGTTGGAAAGGATGGGCCAGCCCCCAGCGTCGAGGTGTTCTCTTCCGATTGTCATCCAAGAGCGCCTTAGACCTCCTCCTTTAACTCTCCGATGTCATACTGCTTGTAATCGTAAATGACACTCCCGCTCTTTCCGACCCTTGGATTAGACGGGATCAACGTCACGAGAATCCTCGCGCCAACGGCCCGAAGAGACGGCGGGATCCGATCCGTTTCTACCTGGAGCGGACTACCTCCCATATCGAGGATTAAAATTGTGTATCCTCCATTTAAATGCAGTTCGATCCTCGCTCCCGTCAGGATTCTCTTGTCATCTAACATCTTAGCCATGCGACGCCTCGGTCAATCCATTATCATCGTTATGCGAGCGGCTACAACAAATTGTGGAACCAACTGTGCAGGAACGAAAGCTTGCGTCCACTGAGGGTACCTCGATATTGGAACGTCCTCCATTGCGCCTTCCGCCAGGAAATTGCTCCAGCTTGATTGCTTGATCTGAATACTCAGTATGGCTGAGCCTCCGTTTCCTGCGTTCCCATTGATGGACGCGAAAAAGCTAGCAGCCGCTTCAGACTCCGTCATGTATAGTCCAGGTCCGAGATCAAAGCTGTAGGCTGGTGGCCCACCTCTGGTCTCCAATTATCCCTTTGACGGTGCCCCATGTCTGGCCTGTATTTGGCCAGACGTGGGAGTTTCCACTTCCGGCAGCTTCATAGGTTTTGGTATTCGTCCCTCTCTACGCACAGCTGTCCATTCTGACTCAATTTCCACACCCGTATCCCGGTCTTCCGCATAGTGACGGAAACTGCTCCACTCCCAATCCTCCGGCCGCTCGACCAGTCCGCGCGCCACGGGATTGCGATGGATGTAGCGCAGCTTCTCCACAAACTCCGCATGATCGCTAACGTTGCGATCATAATATCGCCGCTGCCAGAGTCTTCCTCCAAGGTTGTGGCGCGCCACGCTGATTTTGAGCGCCAGTATTACATCACACAGCAGACCCCGCTCCGGCTCGCCCAGCAACAGGTGAACGTGTTCCGGCATCAGGACGTATCCATAGACATGCAGAGCACGCTCACTACGCACGCGCTCCAGTGAACAGAGAAAATAGTGGCAGAGGGTTGAATCGATCAGGCGCGGTTGACGGCGATAACAACTGAAAGTAACGAAGTGCGACTGCCCGGATTGCTGGAAGCGTACCAATCCTTGCGGCATGGCGAGAATGATAACGAAGCAGTGGTGGCAGGGCAATGGGTATTGCTTCCCACATCTGGCCAAATACAGGCCAGACATGGGGCACCAGTGTTTTTACTTTTGTGTGTGGATAGGGAGAGTGAGCCTGATTCCCACCTCTGGCCAAAGACAGGCCAGAGATGGGGCACCAATCTTTCTACTGATTGTTAAGTACGTAAAGGCCCTTACAGCCTTGTGACGGCGATCTCCGGTTGGTGGCGCGGGGCGCGCGGCGGAGATTGCAGGTGATCGCGCGTCAGGTTCTCCTTGAGGATTTCGAAGGCCGCCTCCGGAGTGTTGACGAACTGGAAGAGGTTGAGGTCCTTGGGCGAGATGGTGCCGAACTCGGCCAGGGCTTCCAGGTTCACCACCTTGCGCCAGTACTCCTCGCCGTAGAGCAGCACGGTCATCTTCTTCGCCATCTTCTCGGTCTGCGCCAAGGTCATGATCTCAAACATCTCGTCCATGGTGCCGAAGCCGCCGGGAAAGACCACCAGGGCCTTGGCCAGGTAGGCGAACCAGAGTTTGCGCATGAAGAAGTAGTGGAACTCAAAGTTGAGTTCCGGCGTGATGTAAGGGTTGGGCACCTGCTCAAAGGGCAGAGCGATGTTGAGGCCGATGGTTTTGCCGCCGGCCTCGTAGGCTCCGCGGTTGGCCGCCTCCATGATGCCGGGGCCTCCGCCGGTGGTGACGACGAAGCGGTGGCGCTTGCCCTGCAAGGCGCGCGACCAACTGGTGAGCAGGTGCGAGAGCTTTCGGGCATCCTCGTAGTAGTGCGCCATCTCCACGCCGACCTGGGCGCGGTGCTGCTGGCTCAGATGCTCGCCGGCGGGCTGCGCGGGATCATCCTGCGCCACCAGTTCGACGTTGTGTTCGGCGGTATCCAGGCTGCGGATGCGGGCCGAGCCGAAGAAGACGACCGTGTCCTGAATCTTCTCGCGGCGGAAGCGGGCGAGGGGCTCGGCGTACTCGGAGAGAATGCGCAGGGGACGGCCGTCCGGGCCGTTGAGGAAGAAGTCGTTTTCGTAGGCCAGCGGCGCGCGGCGCGATACAGGCTTGATAGGTTCCGTCATGGTTGCCCCTTACCGGAAGTTTTTACTGGCGGCCGTTAATGCAGGTCGCGGTAATGCAAGGCGTCGGAGAAGCCGATCCATACATCCACCAGTCCGATGCCGCTGATGACGCCGCGCACGAAGCTGCTGGCCAGCACCAGGCGCAGAATGGGCCAGTGCGCGAGCAGAGGATTCTGAGTCCACAGGCGCGTCCACGGCAGGACCATGACCAGCAGGCCGGCCCAGACGGCGACGGCCACTTCCACCACCAGCAATAGACGCTGCGCCCACAGCGGAGGATGCGCGACAGGCGGCCGGGCACCGCTGGGGGTGGGCACAATCGGGGGCGGAATCTGGTCGAGCGGTTCGGCGGCCATCGTGGATACGAATAGGGTCTCTGAAAGGTCTGGTGCTGTTGCAGTTACAGGATGAACGTGCGAACCCGTCCACCGCCTGCGGCCATTCGATTCTACGCTGAAGGCGGCCCCGGGCAGAAACCGGCGGCCGGGGAATTGGTGGAAAAACGCGGACGGCGATTCCTACACCGGCACGCTGGCCCGCAGCTCGCGGATGCGCCCGGCGACGTCACGGTAATCAATGTTGGTGCCGTAGACCTCCATGAAACGCTCGAGGGCTTCGCGCTTGCGGCCGGCGGCCTCGTAGGCGCTGGCCAGTTCGTAGGTCACGGCGACGCGCGACTCCTCGTTGGGAGCCATCTCCAACGCACGCTGATACCAGTTGATGGCCGCCTCCGGGATACCCTTCTCCACAAAGCAGGTGGCCAGCCAGATGTAGGCCTGCTGGGCGCGGGACGAGCCGAGGCGCCGGGCATCCACGCGGCAGACCTTCTGGAATTCGCCGATGGCCTCGTCGAGCAGGGCCATTTCGCGGAAGGCGATGCCGAGGTTGAAGTGCGACTCGGGATCCTCTCCACCGGTCTCGGCCGTGTCTTCCAGTTCGCGTTCGAAATCCTGAAGAAGATTGCCGAAGACGCTGGGCTCGGCGGCCGGCTCCGGCGCGGGCGGAGGGTAATTCGGCTGCGGCGGATTCGCCTGGGGCGCGGCGTA
Source organism: uncultured Acidobacteriota bacterium (assembly GCA_963719655.1). Taxonomy (GTDB): domain Bacteria; phylum Acidobacteriota; class Terriglobia; order Terriglobales; family Acidobacteriaceae; genus TOLSYN. The sequence continues at coordinate 45,075 of CAVRDQ010000105.1, forward strand.
GTTCGGCGGCGTAGGATAGGCCGGCGGATACTGCGGCGGGTAGCCGGGGTAACCCTGCGGCGGCTGCGCCTGGGGATAGCCCTGGGGCGCGGCATACTGCGGCTGCGGCGGATAGGGCGGCGGCTGCGGTGGAGCGTAATTCGGCGGAGGCGGAGCGAACTGCGGAGCCTGGTTGGGGGCGTGGTTCGCATCCCAGGCGGCAGGAGGCTGCGCCGCGGCTGGCGGAGCGAAACTTGGCGGAGGCGTGGATGCCGGAACTGCCGGAGGCGGAGGCACGGACGGCCGCGGATAGGCCGGGGTACGCGGTGCGGGCTCAAAGCCTTCGCCGAGTTCGGCATCGAGTTCCGCGGCCAGGGAATTCAGCGTCGGTGCAGCCGCAGGCGGCGGCGGAGGCAGCGGCACGGGCGGCGCGACGGAAGAAGGCGTGCCGACTTCGATGACCTCGACGGGCTGGTAGGCGCCGGGCTCGGCCGGAGGGGCAGCGGCCTGAGGCCCATTCGCGGCCTCCTGGAGGCGGGCGCGCAGGGCGGGCAGCTCGGGATGATCGGGGACGTAACTGGCGATGCGCGCCACCAGCGACTCGGCCTCGGAGAGGATCTTGCGGTCGAGGCAGAAGCGCGCCTCCACCAGCATGTCATCAATATTGACTCCGGCCGGGATGGCGGGCTCGGCCTTGGGCTCTTCGACCTGCCAGACGCTCTCCCACTCGCCGCTGAGGTCAATTTCCTCGGCCGTGCCCTGGGCGCCGGCATCGGGCTTCATCTCAAATTCGCTGGGAGTGAATTCGCCGGTCTTGGCCTCCCATGTGGTGGTCTGCCCGGCGCCGGCCAACTCACAGTAGAAGCCGGCGGCCTCGCTTTCGCCCATCGCCTCCAGCACGCGGTGCATGGCGGCGTAGCATTTGGTGGCCAGGGCCTTCTGTCCCACCTGGGCGTAGGTGACGGCGAGCGCACGGTTCAGGCGCAGGTCGTCCGGAGCGACGTTCAAGGCCGACTCCAGGGCGGCGATGCCCTTGGTCTTGTTGGAAAAACTCTCGCAGAGCTCGGCCTCGGTGAGGGCCGCCTGTATCTGCTCCTCGACCTCGGGAGAGTAGTTCTGCGTGGGCAGGTCAGGACCATCCGCCAGAACATAGTCGGCCAGGGTGCGCGGCTCATCGGCGGCGCCCGGCGTGGCGGAAGGAGCCGGTGCGGTGGCGCCAGGACCCATCAGGGCGCAGACCTGGCGATAGCCCTGCACGTGCGCGTTGTTGTCCGGCTCGAGCTCGATCAGCTCCTTGTAGGCGTCGCGGGCGCTCTCCAACTGGTTGGCCTGCACGGCGGCGTGCGCCAATAGCTCCAGCACCTCACCGATCATGGAGCGTTCGCCCGAGCGGCGCAGCAGGTTGTAGACCGTGTGCAGAGCATCGCAGTTGTTGCGCACGCGGGAGACGGCGCCTTCCAGATGGGCGACGACCTCACTGCGGTTGGCGCTCAGGGCCGGGTCAAAGAACTCGCTGTACAACTCCAGCATGCGCAGCGTGTCGTTCTCTTTATAAAGCCGGTCGGCCAGACGGAGAACGCCATCGGCGTCCTGATGCACGCTGACCAGCTTGCGCGCCAGCATGGAGGCTTCGTCCAAATTGCCCTGGTGGAGGTGGGCGCCGAGAAGAGTGCGCAGCGCCTCGGGACGGCTGTCCAGATCGGGCAATGCTTCATACAGTTCGATGGCCTTGGGATAGTCGCCCAGCTCGTAGGTGACCTGCGCGCGCAGTTCCAGGGCGTGGGTGTTGTTGCGATCCACCAGGAGAAGGCGCTCGAGAATCTTCTGCGCCGAATCGAAGGCGTGGCGCTCGACCAGGGTGGTGGCCGTCTGCATCAGCATCTGGCGGGCCTGTTCGGGCTCGCCGCCCTGGCTCATCAGGTCGGCCGTGCGGGTGATGACCTGCACGTTCTCCGGATCGAAGAGCACGAGCTGCTTGAGCAGGCGCAGGGTCTGGCCGTTCTGCCCCTTGCGGGAGTATCCGTCGGCGGCCTGCAACAGCGCGGAGCGGGCGTCGGTGACCATGCCCTGCTTGCGGTAGAGTTCGGCGAGCTTTTCAATGGAGGGCAGGCCGTGCGGATCGAGCTTGGTGATCTTCTTATAGACGGCGATGGCCTTGAGCACGAAACCGTCGGTGGAATAAGCCTCGCCCACGGCCTTGAAGCGCTCAATCGCCTTCTCGTTCTGGCCCATGCGGGCGTAGACGTCGCCCACGGTGTTGAGGATGGCCAGATCGCGCGGCTCTTCCTTGAGGATCTTCTCGTACTCGGCGATGGCATTGGGCAGCTTGTTCTGCTGCAAATACTTCTCGGCGTTGGCGCGCGATTTTTCCTTGTTGTATCCGAATCCGAACATGTGTGCGCTCCCCTGCTTCGCCGTACCCGTTTTGCGGCACGCTCCACCGCGCGGCCGGCGCGGCTGAGGAGCCCTCCATTTGGCTTAACGGTACCACACGGCAGCCCGGGCGGGAACCGGCGCGAGGTAGCAAGACGGATGCCGCCGCACTGCGGTACACCGGCTCCCCCTGGCTCCGTTTTGACACCATGCTGGGCCATGGTAGGGTTTAGCTGACCGCCCATGAAAAGCCTGTGGCACACCGCCGCCAACGCCCTGGAGCACAAGTGGATCGCGCTGGGCGCGCTATGCGCTGCCGCCGTCGGCATCCACGGCTACCACTACGGAATCGAAGACGAGGCTATCTACCTGCCGGCCATCAAGGCGCACCTCAACCCGGCACTCTACCCGCACGACCGCATCTTCTTTGAGCCGCAGACGAAACCCATGCTGTTTGACAATGTGGTGGCCGGAACGGCCCGCGCGTTTCATGCTCCGGTGGACGTCACGGTATTTGCGCTCTACCTGCTGAGCCTGTTGCTGCTGCTGGCCGCCCTGTGGACGCTGGCCGGGGAGTTGTTGCCGGGAGCGCGCGCGCGGCTGGGCGGCGTCTCACTGGTGGCCGTGCTGCTGACCATGCCGGTGGCCGGAACCTGCATCTTCCTGGCCGATCAGCATCTGCATCCGCGCACTCCGGCCACGGCGCTGATTCTGTGGGCGGTGGCCGTGGTGGTGCCGGCGGCAGAGAGCCGCACGATTGGCTGGCGGCGAGTGCTCGGGGCCTTTGGGCTGATTCTGCTGGCGGCGACCATGCATCCGCAGATGGCCTTTTACGGCGCGTTATTTGTGATTGCGCTGCTGCTGCCGTCCATTCGCGCTGGCGTGTGGCTGGCAGTGATTGGCTGCCTGCTGCTGCCGCTGATAGGACTGTGGCTGGGAGCGGGCTCACCCGAATGGATGGAGGCCAGCCGCACTCGCGAACAGCATTACCTGCTGCGCTGGCACTGGTATGAGTGGCTGGGAGCGGTGGCTCCCATCTTTGTGCTGATGGCCATGGCGCGGCTTGCCCGGCGGCGCGGAATGTTTGCGGCCTCGGCGGTGGCCGCGCGCACGGCTTTGTACACCGGCGTGGGCTTTGCGGCCGCGGTGATCATCACCATCCCGCCGCAGATGGAGAGGCTGACACCCTACCAGCCGCTGCGCACTCTGCACCTGACCTACCTGGTGATGATTCTGCTGGCCGGGGGCATGCTGGCCGAGTTTGCGCTGAAAGACAAGCCGTGGCGCTGGGCCGTGCTGTTGCTGCCACTGGCCGGAGCGATGAGCTACGTGCAGTGCGACAGCTTCAGCGGCTCGCGGCACATCGAGTGGCCCGGTGGACATGCGTCGAACGACTGGGCGGAGGCTTTTCTGTGGGTGAAGGCGAACACTCCGCTGGATGCCTACTTTGTGCTGGACCCGCACTACATGAGCACCCACGACGAGGACTTCCACGGCTTTCGAGCCCTGGCCGAGCGCAGTCAAATGGCAGACTGGGATAAGGACCCCGGCGTGGCACTGCTCTTCCCCGTGCTGGTGCCACGCTGGCACCGCGAGGTGCACGCGCTCGATGGCTTCGAGCGCTTTACAGGCGCGGATTTTGCGCGATTGCACCGCGAGTTTGGCGTGGACTGGACGGTGATTTCCGCCGAGAACCCTCCGCCGGGGATTGACGCTGCGCGCTGCCCCTGGAAAAACCGCGCGGCCATGGTGTGCCGGCTGGAGTAATGTTAGACAGGTTTGCAGTGAAAGAAGACCCGAGCCGGGAACCATCCCCCCACCGGCTGCGTATGAATTGAGGTGGCCGAAAGACGCGGCCCGCGGGAGTCCCATGCTCGGCTTTGCCATCAAGGAACCAGCCCTGATTGCCCTGGAAACGATGCGCACGCACAAGCTGCGCTCGTTCCTGATGCTCTTGGGCGTCATCCTCTCGGTTTCCACCCTGATTCTGGTGGTGGCCCTGATCAACGGCACCAATGCGTACATCGCCGATCGCGTGGCCAACATGGGCAACGGCGTCTTCATCATCGGCCGCTACGGCCTCATCAACACCGAAGAGGACTGGGTGAAGGCCGTGCGCCGCAACCGCCAGTTCACCTACGACGACTACACGGCGCTGCACGACGGACTGAAGCTGCCCAAGAACGTCGGCCTGCAATGCACCCAGTACCGGGAGACCATCCGCTACAGCGGACAGAGCGCCGAGGACGTGAGCGTGCGCGGCGTGACGGCCAACATCGGCGAGATTGACACCGAGGAGGTCGCGCGCGGCCGCTACATCAGCGACAACGACAACGAGCACCGCAGCTTCACGGCCATGCTTGGCGCCGACGTGGTGAAAAAACTCTTTCCGGCAAGCGACCCCATCGGCCACACGATCAACGTCAAGGGCCAGGAGTTCGAAGTGGTGGGCGTGGCCAAGCCGATTGGCAACGTGATGGGCCAGCCGCAGGACAACTTCATCTACATCCCGGTGCAAAGCTGGTTCAAGCTCTACGGCTCGCACACGGACAGCTTTCACATCAACATCCAGGCGCAGGCTCCGGAGATGATGGAGCGGACCAAGGAAGAGGCTCGGGCGCTGATGCGCGCGCGGCGGCACGTGGCTCCCAATGAAGAGGACACCTTTGGGCTGTTTGGCGCCGACAACCTGATGGATCTGTGGAAGGGGCTGACCGGCACGCTGGCCGGCGCCATGGTGGGCTTTGTCAGCATCTTCCTGGTCATCGGCGGCGTGGTCATCATGAACGTGATGTTGGCCTCGGTGACCGAGCGCACCAGGGAGATCGGCATCCGCAAATCCCTGGGCGCACGCACCTCGGACATTCTCAGCCAGTTCTTGGTGGAGGCCTGCGTGATGAGCGCCATGGGCGGCGTCATCGGAATCGCCATCGCCTGGCTGCTGGCCGTCATTCTGGACAAGACAACGCCTATGCCAATGAGCGTGCCAATCTCCGCGGTGATTACCGCCGTGGGCGTGAGCACGGCCGTGGGATTGTTCTTTGGCGTGTACCCGGCGCGCAAGGCCGCCCGGCTGAATCCGATTGAAGCCCTCAGGGCAGATTCCTAAGAGGAGGAGATGACGATGCCGGACAAGAAACATAGCTTCTCCTTCTGGGAAAGCGCACGCATGGCCTGGGAGACCTTGCTGGCCAACAAGGTCCGCTCGGCGCTGACCGTGCTCGGCGTCTTCATCGCCGTGGTGGTGCTGGTGATGGTCTTCAGCATCATGTACGGCGTGGACAAGGACCTGCGCGCGCAACTGGAACAGTTTGGCACCGACACGCTGCTGGTCTTCAAGTTCGAACCCGGCATCCACATAGGACGCCTGCCGCAGGAGTGGCGGCTGCGCAAGCCCTTGAAGTTCGAAGACGCCGAGGCCATCCGCGACGAGGCGCCATCGGTAAAAGACGTCTGCATCGAGCTCGACAGCTGGCATCCCGAGGGCACGACCGAGGTGTTTACTCCGGTGGCGCGCTACAAGGGCAAAGAGGTGACGGCCGTCAACTTTGAAGGCGTGACGCCCAGCTACCAGAACGTGCAGAACTCCACGCTGGAGCAGGGCCGCTTCTTCAGCGACGTCGAAAACGAACACAAACTCGACGTGGTGGTCATTGGACACGACCTGGCCGACACGCTCTTTCCGGCGCACGACGCGCTGGACAAAGAGATCCAACTCAACGGCATGAGCTTCCGCATTGTGGGCGTGATGGCCAAGGGAAAAGGCGTGTTTCTGCGCGACAGCAACGCCGACAAACAGTTCTACATCCCCTATTGGACCTACCGGAAGCATCGTCCGCAGGACCGCGAAAACTTTTTGACCGCGCGCGCCCTGCCCGGCAAGAAGGCCGCGGCCCAGGATGAAATCACCGGCATTCTAAGACGCAGGCGCGGAGACGCCTTCAACAAGCCGGACAGCTTCGGCATCAGCTCGGGCGAGGCCATCAGCCAGCAGTTCCGCAGCATCATGGGCAGCATCGCGCTGCTGACCATCGCCGTGGCCAGCGTTGGAATGTTGGTGGGCGGCGTCGGCGTGATGAACATCATGCTGATGAGTGTGACCGAACGAACTCACGAGATTGGCGTGCGCAAGGCCATTGGAGCGCGCAGCAAGGACGTGGTGCGGCAGTTCCTGGTAGAAGCCATGGTGCTGACCGGCTCGGCCGGAGTGGCCGCCGTGCTGTTTTGCCTGGGGCTGATCGCGCTGCTGAACATTGTGCTGCCAAGCTGGCCGATGGCCGTGCCGGGATGGGTGATCCCGGTCAGCGTGGCGGCGGCGATGAGCGTGGGATTGTTCTTCGGAATTTATCCGGCGGCCAAGGCCGCGAAGCTCGACCCGGTGGAAGCGTTGCGGTACGAGTAAAGGGTTGCGTCCCACGTCTGGCCAACAACAGGCCAGACATGGGGCACCTGCTAGGGAGTAGATAAAGCTGCCGGGTGCGCCACCTTCGCCGCTGCTGTTGCGGCTAAGGTGGGAGATGGGAAGGTCTCCTCAGCGGTGACCTTCAATCCGCTCGATTGATTTGAGCAGCGCTGGGGTCCTTCGCTGCGCTCAGGATGACACGGGAAATCAAAAGCAAAGGCAAAAGCGAAGGCAACAACCCCACCCTCCGCCAACAGAAGGCGGAAGGGTAGGGCACCCGGTCCTTATGCACGCGGCTATATGCGATGGGCGCGATAGGTTTACTGCACGATGTGCAGTCCGCTGCGCGGCGGGCGGCGGCGGTCGTTCATCTCGTTCAGCATCTCGGTAATGACCTCGGGCGAAAAGAGGTCGGCGAGGGCTGGGAAGATGACCGTCTCCTCCATGTGGAGGTGCGCGCCGAAGACCTGTTCCAGGGCCCGGGTGACGTGATCGAGTTCCGGCGCCAACTGCGTCAGGCGGGTGGGCGTGCGGTCGAGCGTGGCGCAGAGCTCGAGCAGTTCCACCGTCAGTTCGTTGATGGCGCGATGCTGCTCGACCATGGCCTTGGCCGCATCCAGCACCAGGCCTCCGGCGGGCTGCACGGAGCAGATGCGCGGATAGATCGTCTCGTCTTCATCGGCCTCATGCATGGGCAGGGCCAGGTTGAAGTAGCGGTAGATGGCGGCGGCCGCGTCGGCGACTTCCGCGTCGGCGACGCCGCGGGTGGTGGCCAGGGTGCGACCCAGTTGAACGTAGTGGCGGATGCGCGCGTGGCAGCCGAGGAGGAGCTCCTGCGGAGTGGTGGCCGCGGGCTCACCCGTGCCCGGATTGAGGTCAATTCGGCTGAAGCGCATGGCAACAATCTGCCCCCGCGGGCGGGAAAAAGTCGAGGACAATCATCACAATCAAAATTTGTTTCTCGATTATGGAATTATATTTGCTTAATTTTCAATGAGTTACAAACATTTCGGGAAATTTCTCTGGCGATGTGTGGAAAAAACGATGGTAGACTGTTTGCGCTTTATGATTTGGAAGGACGCAAGAGGTAGATGCGCCCTGAGAGCGAACAACAAGGCGCTGCTCCGGTACACGAATCTGCAGACGAACTCCCTCCGATTCACTCAGCCTGATTTCAATTCGCGAAGGAACACGTAACATCATGGAACAAGGAATCGTTAAGTGGTTCAATGACGCCAAGGGATTTGGTTTCATCAGCCGCCAGAATGGCGAAGACGTCTTCGTTCATTTCTCGGCCATTCAGTCTTCGGGCTTCCGCAGCCTGAAGGAGGGCCAGGCTGTTCAGTTCAACGTCGTCAAGGGACCCAAGGGCTGGCAGGCGGAGAACGTCCAACCGGTTTAGTTTAGCGCCGTTGATTTCCGCAACGGGAGAGGGGCAGCCACACGGCTGCCCTTTTTGCGTGCGTAACCCCCGGCGGGGGGTGACCATTGGTACTATTGCGCCCCAAGTAGATTCTTCGTAGGATGAACGTGTTTACCGGGGTGTGCATGGTGCCGGCATGGCGCCTCCCGGAAGATAGAAGACGACGTGGCCGAGAGGCTGGAGAATCCATTGAAGAAGACACTAGGGAGGCAGTTCTCGGATGTGAACCGGGAACTATGGCTGGTGCTTTCGCTGTTTGTGGTTGCGGCGCTGTGCAATTTTCTAATTGCCAACCGCGGCATCCTGCTGAGCTTCTACACCTTCCCCACGCTGTTTTCCGCCTACTACTACGGCCGCCGCCACGCCACCCTGACCGCGCTGGCCAGCGTGCTGATGGTGGTGCTGCTGACCTTCCTGGATCCGACCCTGTTTGATCACAACGCCGCGGCGCTGGGCAGCCACCAGAAGTGGTTCGACATCTGCGTGTGGGGCGGCTCGCTGATGATTACGGCCTTTGCCATGGGCGCCTTGTACGACCGCAACATGGCCAAGATGCGCGAGCTGCGCGAGACCTATCACGGCGTGCTGATGATTCTGCGCCACTTCATCAGCAAGGACAGCTACACCCAGAACCATTCCTACCGCGTCTCCATTTACGCCGCGCGCATCGCGCACGAGATGGGATTCGACGACGAGCGCATTGAAGACGTCCGGGCGGCGGCGCTGCTGCACGACATCGGCAAGCTGGACATCAGCCGCGAGGTTCTGTACAAGGCCGCCCGCCTGAACGCCACCGAGTCCGAGGAGATGCGCTCGCACGTCACCCGCGGCATCAACCTGCTGGAGCCGGTTGGCGGCAGCCTGCGCCGCGTGCTGCCCATCATCCTGTCTCACCACGACCGCTTTGACGGCAGCGGCTACACGGAGCGCGCCGGCGATGACATCCCGCTCGAAGCCCGCATCCTGAGCGTGGCGGACGCCTATGACGCCATCACCAGCGACCGCCCCTACCGCAAGGGCAGCACGACCTTTGAAGCACGCGAGATCATTGAGCGCGGCGCCGGCAAGGAGTTCGACCCCAAGGTGGTGGCGGCGTTTTTGAGCGCCTTCCGCAAACAGCAGATGGAGATTCCCGACGTGGTGGTGTAAGTGGCTCCGTGAAATCAGTAAGCAGTTTGTTCCAAGGCCCGCCCCGCAAGAAGGCGGGCTTTGATATTGGGGCCAGGAGTGGAGATATTGCGGGCTCGGCGGCGGCTGGGGAGTTCAAATGAGGCGCGGGAATCGCGTACACTATGGGCTGCGGAGAGGTGGCCGAGTGGTTGATGGCTCCGGTCTTGAAAACCGGCGTGGGGGAAACCCCACCGGGGGTTCGAATCCCTCCCTCTCCGCCATTTCCTTTATGAGAGATGAGCTTTCCATTGTTCGAGGATGGATGGACTCATTTTCATCGTTGTTGTGTGACCTGCCCCCATTTTCCGCACGGTGATCTTACAAACGAACCCACCGTTTTTGTCGAGGTGAAGAAGCGGGAAACGCCGGATGAGGTTTCCACTTCTTCGTGGCTGCCGGTTGCGGCGGCGAACTCCGCTGAGGTTTGGTAAGCCTGCGCCCTGCAGGCTTAGAGATGAATCCATCCGCCACGAATGAGTAGCAGCATGATGGGTGCGACCAGCAACCATAGCAGCAACCCCTGCGCCAGGGGACGCACACCAACCTGCTTGAGTGTCTGCCGCGAGATGCCGGTGCCGATGAGATAGAGCGTGACGGTGAGTCCTACCGTGCCCAGGTGTGCCAACGTCTGAAAGATGTGAGCGGGCAGCGGCAGATAGCTGTTGGCCACCGCCGCCAGGCAGAAATATCCAATGAACCAGGGCCATTGCACTTTGGCCGAGCTCTTGCGCACAAAGGCCGAAATCATGGTCATGGGGACAATCCAAAGGGCGCGCGCCAGCTTGACCGTGGTACCGATGGCAAGCGCCACGGCGCCATACTTGGCGGCCGCGCCAACCACCGAACTGGTGTCATGGATGGCGAGGGCCGCCCACAGGCCGAATTGTTCCTGGGTCAGATGCAGCATATGTCCAATTTGAGGAAACGTGAGCAGCGCCACAGAGTTGAGCACGAAAACCGTGCCCAGGCTGACGGCCATCTCCTCGTCCGTGGCCTGCACGACCGGGCCGACGGCCGCAATGGCCGAGCCTCCGCAGATGGCGGTGCCGGCGGAGATGAGGAACGACGAAGTCTTGGGAACCTTCAGCAGCCAGCCAATCAGCTTGCCAACCAGCATGGTGGCCAGAATGCTGATCGCCGTGTACAGGAAGCCCTGGGTGCCGGCGCGCACTACCTGGGTCAGGTTCATGCCAAAGCCGAGGGCAACCACCGAGACCTGCAACAGAAAGCGCGACAGTTTGCGCGCGTCCAGATGATAAGGGTGTGCAATGGTGAGGCCGTAAAGCAGACCGCAGGCCAATGCCAGCGGCGGAGAGATGAGCCCACTGGCGGCCAGAATCATCCCCACGAAGAATACGTTCTTTGCCATGCTTCTATTGTGCGGCCGCGGGCTTCTACTAGCCAATCACAATTGCTGATGACCGATTTGCGAGAAGAAACCGGAGTCAGTGTTTGGCGTCTTTCTCCACCGGCAAACCTGCCAGCACCCATCCTGTGATGCCGTCGGGCATGACGAAGACCTTGCGGTAGCCGAGTTTGACAGCCTCATGGGCCGCGGCGTGGCTGGCCGAGCAGCGGCGGTTGTAGCAGTAGAAGACGACGGTGGCCTGATGATCTGCGGGCAGATACTTCATGAGATCGTCGCTGGTGACCCACACCGAGCCGGGCACATGGTACTGCGCGTGTATCTCGGACTCGTTGCAGTCCAGAAAGTAAACGCCGGGCTGGCCGTGAAGCTCGCCAGCCTCGCGCAGGCTGACCGTCTGGTACTGCTCTCCGGATACGGGCGTGGAGGCCGCGGCCGGAAGCGCGACAACAAACAGCGCCACCACGGCCAGTAGGACGAGAGAGAACTTTAGACTCCGCATAACTTTCCTCATTCGAAAACGAGAAGGGACGGCGTACGGCAAGGCCCGCCGCCCCATTCTCTCAGGAGGTTACTTCCACAACTACTTTTGCGCCAACTGCTTGTTGAGCAGGATGGCGTTGGCGCCCTTGGCCAGAACCTTGGCCTCGTTCACCTTTTGCAGGGTGTACTCCGGCGCGTGTACGCCCCAGGAGCCGTCCTTCTGCACGCTGTCAATGTTGCTCTGCGCCTGGCTGAGCATGACCTGTACCTGGGCGCGCTGGGTGTCGGTCAGCTTGGCATTCATCAGCCTCGAGGTTGCCAGCGTCAACTGGGTTTTCACCTCGCTGACACCATCCTTGACCGGCTTCTGCCACACCATGACCCGGTCGTAGATCATCTTCTGGTTGGTGAACTGGAGGTCCTTGGGCTGCGCGCTCTGCGCCGGGCTGTGGCATCCGCCGGCCTGCAACACGTTGCCGTCACTGAAGCTGGTGCGGCCGCAGGACCACATCAGATCAATAAAGGGCTTGCCATTCTTCTTGGCCAGCCGCCAGGCGCCGTCCTTAAAGTCGCGATCCTTGCCCGGCGGCGGATTCAGGGTCTTCTCCACGGGGTCCACGTTGATCTTCCAGATGTGGGCCGCGCGGGTATTGTCAAAGCCGCCGTAGTCCGGGAACTGAATGGTGCCGAAGTTTTCGCAGCTCATCATGACCGGCATGTGACAACTGGTGCAGTCGTGGCCATTGTGCACGTTGCTCTGCTTGGCGAAGTTGGCCTGCTCGGTGTGGCAATCGCCGCACTGCTTACGCAGGCCGGGCTTGGTGTAGGGATCGCGCCAGTCGTTCTGCGTGACCTCGTGCGGATCGTGACAGGTGCCGCACCGCATGCCTTTCTCATAGTGCGTGGTGTTGTAGCTCTGCGAACCTTCGGTGCCACAGGCCGGGCATTTCGTTTTGAAGTACGAGCTGAATTGCTTGTCCGGATTGGCCGCGGCCTCATCCTTGTTCCACGCGAAACGCTGATGGCAGCGTTCGCAGTTGCTGGGCATGCCGGCGCCGCGCGCGCCATACAGGTGGGCGCCGGCTCCGTGACACTCCTCGCAGGTGATGCCCTTGTTGACCGTGTGCTTGCGCAGCTCCTGGGCGTTGCCGAGGGCGGCGTAGAGCTCGTCCTTGCTCTTGAAGTCAAACTTGAAAGCGTGGCAGACCTCGCAGTAGCTGGTGGCGGGCTGGAAGAGCATGGCCTTGCGGTTCTTTGCGCCATAGCTGGTCATGCCCCACACCTTGCTGCCGTTGTCTCCAAAGTCCTCCAACTTGGTGGGGAAGCCGGGCACGTAGGCGGCAATCTTCTTTGCCATCTCCGGCGTCAGCGACTCCGCCCAGTGACGGCTGTGCTGATTGCCTCCGGCGACCATGGTGCCGGTGCCGTCCTTCAGCATTCCGCCTTCAATGTGATAGGTGCCGCGAACGAGCCATTTGTCTACAAAGCCGTACTTGGTGCGCGGCGTGCCGATGATGGCATAAACATCATCCTTGGTGATGCCTTCCGGCAGAATGGCGGCTTTGGAGCCATAAAGCGGTTTGTTCAGATCCTTGTCCGGAATCTCCACCATTTCATCGGGAAAGCGTACGACCATGGCGTGGCGGGACTTTGCCCACTTCTGGTACTGCGCCGGATGGCACTCGCCGCACTTCTTTGCTCCCACAAAATTGTTGGGCAGGTCCAGAATGGATTCCATACCCAGGCGATAGGTGATGGCCACCTGCTGATTGTTCTGCTTGGCGTAGTCCTTGCCGCCGCCAAAATCAACAAACTCTTCTTCGCGGTCGCTGATCTGGTACTTGCCAATCAGCCGGCCTTCCTTCTCGTACTTGAAGATGGGATGGGAGCTGAGCAGCAGCTTGTAGAAATCCTTCTCCTGCTCGACGTAGCCCTCGAGCGTGCGGGGCCTTTGAGACTCCTGATCGGCAAGGGGGGTTGGGGCATGGGATGCGACTGGCTTTGCGAGCTGCGCAGCGGGCGTGGCCTCCGGCTGTGTGGGGGCCTGCGCGAGCGCAACCGCGCCAAGAACCGCGAGCAAAATGCCCGAGGCAAGGCAACGAGATGAGCGCATGACGACTCTCTCCTAAGATGAGCTGTTCGTCGCCGCCCGCTGCTGGTGCTCCGCCCGTACCGGGTATAAGTATGAGATCCAAATGCGCGGGCGAACCAACTCCCGCTCTTGCGCGGATGCAACAACCGGTGGCGCGACAGGGGAATCTTGACCCCATTCCACTTAAGTGTCTATCGCAAAGAACTTATCTGCGATAACCCTGCCTTATCGCACTGCCCGTGCTGACTGTGATGAGTGTCACGCCTGTGTCTCCAAGTGCTTGTGTAAGCTGAGGAAGTATCGTCGAAGGATTCAAGATGGAAAACTTCCGCCTCAAGGTCTTTCGCAGTGTCTGTGAGCAACTCAGCTTTCGCCGGGCTGCCGAGGAACTGCACCTCAGCCAGCCGGCCGTCACGCAGCAGGTGAAGGCACTTGAGGACGAGTTGGGCACACGCCTCTTCGACCGCACCGGAGGCCGTGTCGTGCTCACTCCGGCCGGGCGCATCCTGAAAAAGCGCGCCGCCGAACTGGCCGAGCTGGCCGCGCGCACCCAGGAGGAGATTGCCGCCCTCAGCGGAGAGCACTCCGGCCTGTTGAGCGCCGGCGCCAGCACCAGCATTGCGCAGTACGTGCTGCCGCGCATGCTGGGTGACTTCAAGCGCCAGCATCCCAAGGTCAAGTTGCAGATACGCAGCGGCAACACGGAGCAGGTGGTCGAATGGCTTGTGGAAGGGCGCATCGCCATTGGATTGATCGAGGGTCCGGCGCTACGCAAGGACCTGCGCGTGGAACCCTTCATGGAAGATGAACTGGTGCTGCTGTTTCCCGCCGGTCACGCCTGGAGCAAGCGTAAAGAACTGATGGTCGAAGATCTGAAGGGGGCACCATTCCTGTTGCGTGAGCGTGGCAGCGGAACGCGCCGCGTGCTGGAGCAGGCTCTGGAAAAGGCCGGCCTGAAGATGCGCGAGATTGACGTGGCCATGGAGCTGGACTCGAGCGAAGCCATCATCAGCAGCGTGGAACTCGGCCTGGGCATTGGCTTTGTGACGCGTGCAGCCATCCTCCCACGGCTTCCCCTGGGCAAGATCGCCACGGCTCGCATCAAGGGGCTGCGCCTGCCGCGCAACTTCTCACTGATTTACCCAAGCGGGCCGAAGCCAGATGGGCTCGCCGGCGTCTTTCGCAAGTTCACTCTGGAGGAATCGTCGCGCTGGCGGTAGGCCGCCCCTCTCCTGCCCCGTGACAACCTCACTGGCGTCCTCCGAAATGCCGGCCGCAACTTTACTGTCGCCTGCGTGTTAAAATCATGGTCCATAGTGGTAAGCCATTGGAGTGTGCCATGCAAAGGGCAATGATGCCCAGCATCACGTTACGTTCACGCCTTGCGGTGGCGATGGTTATTTTCGCCCTGCTGGCGTTTACCTGCGTGCGCACCTCTCCGCTGAATCTTGGGGTTGGCGCGGGTTCTGAGCTGAGCAAGACCACTCCCAAGCAACGCAATCTCTGCGTCACGCAGTTTCAGATAGCTCCCCCGCCCCTGGCCTGGCCGGCGTTTTCCCTCCAAGACACGCATGAGGTACTGGCCGAAGTGTTGACCCCGGCCGTCTCCGACCACTTTTCCGGCCGCTACTTCTCGCTTCCCCCTCCCGCCTAATTTCTCGCTGGTGTAATCTTTCTGCGCATACGCTTTTCCGCGTCTCCTTTGGATGAATCGCGGCAGGGGTGAGTTCGGCGCACGAAGACAATCAATCGTGTTTACAACCACCGTGGAACCAACGGCCAACTGCCCGGTACTTGTAGTTGTTGCCCCCGGCATGGTCTGGAGTCCGGCGAGATGGATTCCAGTTGAGCATGCCGCGCGGGCGCGCCGCGCCGGCTTGATTGGGATTGGATATGGATTCTATGCCGAAGCTCAAAAGACCACTGATTACCGCCATTGTCATTCTGCTGATCGCCTTTGGCATGGGATGGCTGCTCCTGGGGAAATCCGGGCGCACGCATACGGGCACCGCGGCGGTGGTGATCGCTCCCGCTGCCGCTACGGTGCCCGTCACACGCTCGGCCATCAACAGCACGCTCACCATCGCCGGCGAGTTTCTTCCCTGGCAGGAGGTGGAACTGCACGGCAAGGTGGCTGGCTACATCCGCCAGATTAAGGTGGACATTGGCGATCGCGTGCGCACCGGGCAGACGCTGGCCGTGCTTGAGGTTCCCGAGCTGAATGCGCAGGCAGAGGGTGCGGCCGCCGGAGTACGCCACAGCCAGGATGAGATAGAGCACGCGCACAACGAGGTGAGCCAGGCCGAAGCCGCGCACGCCACCTTGCACGCCGCGTGGGAACGGCTTCGCCAGGCCTCGCTAGCGCGTCCCGGGTTGATCGCCCAGCAGGAACTCGACGACGCCGAGGCCCGCGACAAGACCAGTGAAGCGCAGGTGGACGCCGCGCGCTCGGCCTACAGCGCCAGCGGGCAGCAGTTGCAGATGAGCCAGGCCATGCGCCGCCAGGCCACCGCTCTTGAAAACTACTCGCGCATCACCGCGCCCTTCGACGGCCTGATCACCTGGCGATATGCCGATACCGGCGCGCTCATCCAGGCCGGCACCAGCAACGCAGCTTCGCAGCCGGTGGTCAAGGTCGCCGAGGTTCGCACTCTGCGCCTGCGGATTCCCGTACCGGAGTCGGCCGCCGCCAGCGTGCGCATTGGAGACAAGGCGCAGGTGCGGGTGCAGGCCACGGGACAAACCTTTACTGCCTCGGTCAGCCGCTTTACCGGCGCGCTCGACCGCTCTACGCGCACCATGCAGGTGGAGTTCGACATTCCAAACGCGGATTACAAACTCGCGCCCGGAATGTTTGCCGACGTCATCTTCAACGTGCAGAGTCACCCGCAGGCACTTACCGTGCCGGTGACGGCCCTGCGCGGCCGCAGCAGCGATGGCTCGGCCACGGCGCTGGTCGTGGGCGCAGGCAATCGCGTCGAGGAGCGTGCGGTGCAGACCGGCGTCGAAGATGCGAGCCGCGTGGAGATCGTCAGCGGCCTCAAGGAAGGTGAGCAGGTGATCTCCGCCAACCTTGCGGCCTTCCGCGTGGGAGACACCGTGCACCCGCAGCCCAGTTCCGTCACCCCGGCCCTGGCCACCGGAGGCGACCGCTAATGCCGGGCTTCTCCATTCGCTATCCCTTCTTCATCATCATGCTCTGCATGATCATCGTGGTCGTCGGCGCGGTGACGGTCTTCCGCATGCCGGTGGACCTGTTTCCGTCCATTGACATTCCCGTGGTCGTGGTGGCCACCTTCTACAACGGCATGCCGCCGGAGCAGATTGAAGCCAACATCACCAATCCCTTTGAGCGCTTCTTCACCCTGGGCAGCGGCATTGATCATATCGAGTCGCGCTCGCTGAACGGCGTTAGCCTGGTGAAGGTCTACTTCCAGCCCGGCACCAATCCCGACGCCGCCGTCAGCACCATCAGCAACCTGGCCATGGCACAACTGCGCCGCCTGCCGCCGGGAACCTTGCCGCCCGTGGTGCTCAAGTTTGATGCCAGCAGCCTGCCCGTGTGCCTGGTCACGCTGAAGGGCGAAGGGCTGAACGAGACCGAGTTGCATGACCTCGGCCAGTTCAACGTGCGCAACCAGGTGGCCAACGTGCCGGGAGCTTCCATCCCGCAGCCCTTCGGCGGCAAGTACCGCCAAATCCAGGTCTACGTGGACCCCGTGAAGCTGGAGGCGCATCAGCTGAGCCTGATGGACGTGGTGCGCACGGTGAACGACGCCAACGCCATCCTGCCCGCGGGTGACGTACGTGTCGGCCCGCGCGATTACAACATCTACACCAACAGCCAACTGCCCACCACGGAGGAGATTAACCGCCTGCCGCTCAAGAGCGAGGGCAATGCGCAGGTGCTGGTGGCCGATGTCGGCCAGGCCCGCGACGCCGCCGCCATTCAAACCAACATCGTCCGCGTGGACGGCCAGCGCTCGGTCTATCTGCCCATCCTCAAGCAGGGCGGCAACAGCAACACGATTGAGGTGGTCAACGGCATTCGCCTGCGCATCGCCAATCTGCTGGACGTCCCAAAGTCTTTGGTCGCCCGCGTCGTCTTCGACCAATCGGCCTTCGTCAAAACGGCCATCAGCAATCTTGGACATGAAGGCGGCATCGGACTGGCCCTGACCGCGGCGATGATTCTGCTCTTTCTCGGCAGCGGACGCGCCACCGTGGCCGTCATGCTCTCCATTCCACTTTCGGCCCTGGCGGCCTTCATGGCCATCAATCTTGGCGGTGGAACGATCAACACCATGGTCCTCGGCGGACTGGCCATCGTCTTCAGCCGCCTGATTGACAACTCAGTCGTCGTGCTGGAAAACATCTTCCGCCATATTGAGATGGGTGAGCCTCCGAACGTGGCCGCCGAAGCCGGAGGCACGGAAGTCGCGTTGCCCGTGCTGGCCGCCACCTTCACGACGGCCATCGTCTTCTTTCCCGTCGTCTTTCTTTATGGTGTCAGCCGCTTCCTCTTCAGCGCCCTGGCCCTGGCCGTAGCCTTTTCTCTGGCGGCAAGCTACCTGGTGGCCATGAGCGTGGTTCCTCTTTATTGCTCGCGCTTCATCCGTCCCCACGAGGCCGACGAGGAGATTGGCCAGCGCAAGTCGTTCTTCAAGAGGTTCAGCCTCGGCTTCGACCGCCTCTACCTCCGCCTGCTGGAAAAGTACGACATCACGGTAGGCCGCGCGCTGGCACGTCCAAAGACGACCGTTGGAGTCATCCTTGGCTTCTGCGTGCTGAGCTTTGCTCTCTATCCGCTGCTCGGCGTGGCGTTCTTTCCGCGCACAGACCCCGGACAGTTCGTCATCAACATCAAGGCCCCCACCGGCACGCGCCTGGAACTGACCGAGCAATACATCGCGCGCGCCGAAGCCGACATCCGCCAGGTGGTCCCGGAGCGCGACCTTGGCATGATCGTCAGCAACCTTGGCATTACCCCGGATTTCTCAGCCATGTACACCAGCAACAGCGGGCAGCATACCGCTTTTGTACAGGTCAGCCTGAAGAAGGATCACGAGGTTGGCAGCTACGAGTACATGAAGCGCGTGCGCGCCAAACTGCAAACGGATCTGCCCGAGCTCAGCACCTACTTCCAGGCCGGTGGACTTGTGGACTCCGTGGTGAACATGGGACTGCCCGCGCCCATTGACGTGCAGATCAGCGACAACGACATGCAGGCGGCGCACAACACAGCCATTGAGCTGGCCCGCAAGATTCGCGCCCTGCCCGGCGTCAGCGATGTGATGGTGCCGCAGGATCTCGACTACCCCGGCCTGCAGCTCGACGTGAACCGCGAGATGGCCGCGCGGCTCGGACTGAACTCGCGCGAGGTGGTGGATAACGTCATTACGGCCGTCAACTCCAACAGCATGATTGCCCCCAGCTATTGGGTGGACCCGAAGAACGGCAACAACTACATGCTCACCGTGCAGTATCCCGAGACGCAGATCAAGCAGCTCAACGACCTCAAGCAGCTTCCGCTGCGCGCCACCGGGGCAAACAACACGGCCGAGCTTCAGTCCGTCAGCTCGGTGGCGGCCATCAATACCTCAACCGAGGTGGACCACTACCAGTTGCGCCGCGTCATGGACGTTTACGTCTCGCCCAGCGGCGAAGATCTCGGACGGCTGGCCACTCGCGTGGAAAAGGTCATCCACGACACGCCCACCGGGGCGAACACGCGGGTCGCCATGCGCGGCTCGGTCGAGGGCATGCGGCAGTCCTTCAAAAGCTTCGGCCTCGGACTCTTTCTCTCCGTCGTGCTCGTCTACCTGGTCCTGATGGCGCAGCTCGCCTCGTTCAAGGATCCATTTCTCATTCTGCTGGCCGTGCCGCCGGGGTTGAGCGGCGTGCTTCTCTTCCTGCTGATGACCGGAACCACTCTGAACGTGATGTCGCTGATGGGCGTGGTGATGATGACCGGCATCTCGGTCTCCGACAGTATCCTCATCGTGCAGTTCGTCGGCGTGCTGCGGCGCGAGCAGGGTCTGCCGCTGATGGATGCCCTGCGCCAGGCCTGCAAGGCCCGCCTGCGCCCCATCCTGATGACCACGCTCGCCACCATCCTCGGCCTCATCCCCATGGCACTGGCCCTGGAGCCCGGCAGCGAGCAGTACGCACCGTTGGCGCGCGCCCTGCTCGGCGGACTCAGCGTTAGCGGCTTCTTCACGGTTTTCCTGGTGCCGGCCGCGTATCTGCTGATGCACCGCGAAAACGCCGCGGCTGAGAAGGAGAGTTGATGATGCCATCCATGATCAGCCGGACCATGCGCTCCACGATCTTCGCCCTCGCCATGACGCTCCCCTGCGCAGCCGTGGCGCAGTCTGCGCCCGCCGTGCGCCTCAGCCTTGCCGAGGCCGAACAGATTGCCCAGCGCAATAATCCCGATCTCACCGTGACCCGCCTTGCCGCCATGGCCAGCCGCGAGGCCTATCGCGAGAGCCGCTCGTCGCTGCTGCCCACGGCCACCTCCAACCTCACGGCCGTGGATACCGACAATGGCAACCGCATCTCCGCCGGAATGCTGAACAACCCGGTCATCTACGAGCGCGCCGCCTACGGAGCCACGGTGGCGCAGCTCATCACCGACTTTGGCCGCACAAAAAATACCGTGGCCGGAGCGCGTTACCGTGCCAGCGCCCAGCAGCAGACCCAGCTGGCCTCGGCCAACCAGTTGCGCCTTGCCGTGGATCGCGCCTTCTACCGCACGCTGGCCGCCGGCAGCGTGCTGAACGTCGCCCGCCAAACGGTGGCGGCGCGGCAGACGCTGGCAGAGCAGGTCGAAGCCCTGACGCAGAGCAAGTTGCGCTCGCTGCTCGACCTCTCCTTTGCCCGCACCAACCTGGAACAGGCGCGTCTCATGCTCCTGGACGCCGAAAACCAGTACGCGGCAGAATTGGCCGCGCTCAGCGACCTGCTCGGCTATGCCACTCCGCAGAACTTCGAACTGGTGGACGAAGCCGCCGTGCCTTCCGCCCCGTCCGCCGATGTTGCGCCGCTGGTGGAGTCCGCGCTCGCCCAGCGTCCGGAGCTCAAGGCGCAACAGCTTCAATTGCAGGCCGCACGCAAAATGCAATCGGCCGCATGGGAGCAGTCGCTGCCCAGCGTGCGAGCCCTCGGAGCCGTCGGCCAGGCTCCGGTACGCGATCCCCACATCACCAGTTGGTATGGCGCGGTGGGCGTCAACGTGGAAATTCCCATCTTCACCGGCTTTCGCATCAATGCGCAGTCGCATGAGGCGCGACTGGCCGCCGAAGCCGAAGACGCACACCTCACCGCGCTGCGCAACTCCATTACCCGCGACGTCAACACCAGTTGGCTCGCTGAGAACACCGCTTACCGGCGCCTGAGCGTGACCTCGGCGCTGCTGGAGCAGGCGCACCTCGCGCTCGATCTCTCACAGACGCGCTACAAACTCGGACTGGCCTCCATCGTTGAGGTCAGCCAGGCGCAGTTGCAGGCCACCTCGGCGGAGATTGAAAACGCCCGCGCCCGCTATGATTGCCTGCTGTCCGAAGCCGTGATGCGCTTTGAGACCAACGCGCCGTAGGGATGCGTTGAGGTGTTCCATGGCTCAGCCAATTTGGGCGATCGACAAGATCGAGAGCTTCCATCCATTCCGTGTCTTGTTTGGTTCAAGACCAGGAGCAGTGACCTTGGTGGCCTTTTTCTTACCAGGAGATGCGGGATTCGCCGGCCCCACAATCGCCGGCGCGTCCTAAGTTTGCCCGGATTGCATCCTTGAGGTGACACACTACCAGTCTCGGCGCTCCGCGGCGTTGCTGTCCGTATTTCCGTACAGGTGATGTCAAACCCGCATAATCATCACTTCAGTTGACTTCATCAGGGCCGCGGCAGTCTGCCCCGCCTTTAATCCCATCTCGCGAACAGAGCGGGCGGTGATGATGGACGTGATCTGCTGGCCGCCAATCGAAATGACCACTTCCGCCATCAGTCCGCTGATCTGAACCGACTCAATGCGCCCCACCAGTTGGTTGCGGCCGCTGAGACCACGCGTGGCCTGCTTTTTGCTCTCCTGAGTCTTGTCCCGTTTCTTGAAAAGCAACCGATCCACTTCACTTTGTGGGATGCGGTGATGTCCCCCGGCAGTCTTAATGCTGCGGATCTTCTTCTTATAAATCCACTGCTTGATGGTGGGAAGACTGATTGCCAACTGCGATATCGCTTCCGGAAGCCGCAGCAGCGGCTCAGTCTTGGGGCGGGTTTTGGCTATGCTTTTCATCGCGTCGAATCGTACCCGAATCAATCGCAGGGATCAATCCGCATCCTCCGGGTTCTATAGCACCCATAAATATTTGGAATCGTATTACACCGAATAGTTTGCGTGCTTGTATCGGTATGTATCGTACACTTTTATCTATTCTGTGCGAACAGATTGAACGTATTCCTGTGATTTTGGAGGTTCTATGACCAAGGGAAAAGTGATTTTGGCGCTTTTGTGTTTTGTGATGGCGGCATTGCCGGCGTGGGCCCAAACCGGAGCGGGCATCTCCGGCGTCGTGATGGATCAGACCGGCGCGGCTCTTCGCGATGTCACGGTGACAATCAAGAATGTTGATACCGGTGCAACCCACACGACCGCAACCGACGGCGGGGGACGCTATCAGGCCTCCGGCCTGCCTCAGGGCCACTTTGTGATTCGAGCGGCAAAACCGGGATTCCTGGACGCAAAGCGCACGGAAGTCAGCCTGGAGGCTGGCAAGAACGCCGCGGTTGACATTACGATGCAGCTGAACACCGACGTCTGCAAGAACGGCCACGAACTGGCCACCACCGATTGCACGCTGACCTCACACGGAATCACCCTGTACGGCGCGTTTGATATCGGCGTCGGCTACGTCACCCATGGATTGCCCGAGAACGGCTATAACTACGAAGGCGAATCCCTGGTGAACCGGAACGGTTACGAACACCGGTTCCTGCTTGCACCGAACAACCTGTCGCAGACGGGCCTGGGCATCCGGGGCAAGGAAGAGTTCGCGCCGGGCTGGGCGGTTGTGTTCAACGCTTCCACCGGCATCAATCCGCAGTCCGGCCTGCTGGCCAATGCGTCCGCCACGGACACCATCAACAACGGCCTTCCCCGCAGCAGCTATTCGATGGCCATTGATGGCGCGCGCGCCGGCCAGCCCTTCAATGACGAAATCTATGCTGGCGTGGCGTCCAAATCTTATGGCACGTTGACCTTCGGCCGGCAGCGCTCACTTGGCACCGATGCCATGCTCCAATACGATCCCGCCAGCGGCGCGTATGCCTTTTCGTACATCGGGTATAACGGCACAATGGCCGGCGGCGGCGACACCGAGGACTCACGTTGGGACGACGCCGTGAAGTATCGCATCACCTATGGCCAGGCCCACTTCGGCGCCATGTATAAGTTTGCGGATGGTTCCGGCGGTTGCTATTCTGCCGCCGCCGCTGCCGGCGACGCCTGGACTGCCGCCTCCTGTACGACGGAGTCGGCGCACAACAACGCTTACGGATTCGACCTTGGCGGAAATCTCCACAGGTTCTCCGCCGACGTCGTCTTTCAACATTACAACCAGGCGATCAGCGTGTTGAACCCTCTGCTGGGAGCCCAGAGCCTGTCGGCGCCATACCAGTACACCACCAACAGCATCGACACGACCCAGATCTCCGGGAACAATCTGATCGCTCCGAACAACACCCTGTATGGAATTGTGACCGAC
>CAVRDQ010000106.1:0-8368 GCA_963719655.1 uncultured Acidobacteriota bacterium
GCCGCCAGCAGCGCCAGAGCCTTCCTCGCCGTAATCCGGTCGCCCAGAAACCCCGCCGACAGCACCGCAATCGCCAGCGGCGAAGTAAAGACCAGGATGTAGAAGATGGTCAGCGAAAGATGGCGCAGCGCAATCACCACGCAGATGTTGTTCGTCATGTCCAGCAGTGCCCGCAGCACCTGCCGCGTCACCGAGCGCGGCCTCAGGTTACTCATGTTGCGGCGCACCGCCGCGTGCACCGTCAGAGTCACCGCCATGAACAGGCCCATGAAGGCCACAATCTCTTGCGGCGGCAGCCCGTACTGCCCAATCCACTTAATGCAACTGTCCCCGAGCACCCAGCAGGTAAACCCGAAGACGGCAAAAAAGATGGCCGTCAGGTCGGTGACGCGCGCTTTCATCGCAACCCGTCGCAGCGCCCGGCGCGGGTCAGGCAGAAGATCCAATCACTCATCACGTAGTCTCAGGGTAGCCGATCGAGCCCAGCGCAAACCGATGATCGGATCTCCGCGAAGCCCCGAGTTCGCTGCAATTGCTTGATAAATACAAGCACTGTCATCTTGAGCGACAGAAGCGAAACCGCGGCCCCATCGACAGGCCCCCATCAACGGGGGTGGACGAGCGCAACAAGTCGAAAGACCTGCATTTGCTCTTGCTCTTGCCTTTGCTCTTGCTTTTGCCTTTGCTTTTGCCTTTGCCTTTGCCTTTGCCTTTGTCTTTTATAAATACTTGTCATCCTGAGCGAGCGCAGCGAGTCGAAGGACCTGCATTTGCTCCTGCTTTTGCCGTTGCTTTTGTCTTTGCCGTTGCTCTTGCCTTTTATAAATACTTGTCATCCTGAGCGAGCGCAGCGAGTCGAAGGACCTGCATTTGCTCTGCTTTTGCCGTTGCTTTTGTCTTTGCCGTTGAGCGGCCCGCTGGTGCGCTCCAGCTACCACGCCCACGAACAGGCGGAGAGCACGAAGAACGCAGTGTAGGTTCGCCACAGTAGAGCTGCCGCAACGTAACGAGGCCCGCGATCGCTCGCGGGCCTCGTTGTTTCCATCCAAAACAAACTACCAGACGTGGCAGGCGCTGGCCGGAACCATCGGGTCGCCCTTCTTGCAGCCAAAGGCCGGAGCGAACTCGTCGGAGTTCCGGATGGTGCCGATGACGCGGTAGCGTCCCGGAGAGTGCGGATCGGTCAGCACCAGTTCGCGAGCGCGCTGCGGAGTCACATTCTCACACCACACCTGGGCAAAGCCGATGAAGAAGCGCTGTGCCGCCGTAAAGCCGTCGGTCTTCTGCTCCACGTCGCCCTTCAACTGCCGGCTCATGGACATATACGCCAGCTTGATGCCGCCGTTATCCGCCGTGTTTTCGCCCAGCGTCAGCTTGCCGTTCAGGTGCACCTCGCCCTTGTCGTCCTTTACCGGGATGAAGCTGGAATACTCGTCGGCCACGCAGGCGGCGCGCTTCTCAAACTCCGGACCATCCTTCGGTCCCCACCAGTTGGTGAAGTTGCCGTCGCCGTCGAACTTGCGGCCCTGGTCGTCAAAGCCGTGGGTCAGCTCGTGGCCAATCACCACGCCAATGCCGCCGTAGTTCACCGCCTCATCCACCTTGGCGCTAAAGAACGGAGGCTGCAGGATGCCGGCCGGGAAGTTGATGTTGTTGTCGCTGGGGCTGTAGTAGGCGTTCACGGTGGGCGGCGTCATGCCCCACTCGCTGCGGTCCACCGGCTTGCCCAGCTTGGCCATGTTGCGCTTGTGCTCGAACAGGGTGGTGGCCTGCACGTTGGCCATGAAGTCTCCGCGCTCAATCTTTACCTTGCTGTAGTTCTTCCACTTGGCCGGATAGCCGATCTTGTTGGTCACCTTGTGCAGCTTGTCCTCGGCAGCCTTCTTCGTCTCGGGACTCATCCACTCCAGGCCCTGAATGTCAGTGCCCATGGATTCCTCGATGGCCGCCACCAGCACGTCCATGCGGTCCTTGGCTTCCTTGGGGAAGGCCTTCGCCACGTACATCGGGCCCAGCGCTTCGCCCAGGCTCATGTCGGTCAGGCTGGTGCAGCGCTTCCAGCGCGCTTCCAATTCCTTCTGTCCGCTCAGGTACTTGCCCTGGAATTCGAAGTTCTCGTTGACGAAGTCCTTGGTCAGCAGCGTCGCCGAGCTCTTGATGATGCGCCAGCGCAGGTAGGTCTTCCAGCTCTCCAGCGGCTCGCTGGCCAGCAGGCCGTTCAGCTTTTCAAAGAACGCCGGATTGCCCACGTTCAGCGAGTCGAATTCGCCGCTGCCCACCAGCTTGAAGTACCGGGGGAAGTCAATGCCCGGCGCCAGCTTCTGCAGCTCGTCCAGGCTCATCTTGTGGTCGCGGCTCTTGGGATCGCGGCGCAGGGTGCGGTCCATGTTGGCCTCGGCCAGCTTGGTCTCCAAGGCAAGAATGGTCTTGGCGTCGGCCGCGGCCTTCTCCGGAGTCTCACCGGCCAGCACCAGCATCTTCTGGATGTGCTCCAGGTACCTGGCGCGCACTTCGGTCATCTTGGCGTTCTGGTTCAGGTAGTAGTCGCGGTCGGCCAGGGTCAGTCCGCCCTGGTCCACGTGCGCAATGTTCATGGTGGAGTTGTGCAGGTCACTGCCGATGCCGAACATGAAGAAGCCGCCGCGCAGGCCGCTGGCCTGGATGCGCGCGCTGAGCGAAACCACCTCGGCCGGCGTGCGGATCTCGTCCACCTTCTTCAGCCACTTTGCAATGGGCTGCACGCCCCGGCCATCAATCGCACTCTCGTCCATGCAGGCGGCGTAAAAGTCGCCCACCTTTTTGGCCGTGGCGCTGTGCTGGCCGGGCTTGGAGGCGTCCACCAGGATGCCGTTCAGCACGTGCAGGTTGTATTCGCGCAGCTCGTCAAAGCGGCCGTAGCGGGCCTTGTCGGCCGGAACAGGATGCGAGGCGCGCCAGCCGCCGCAGGCATATTGATAGAAGTCCGCGCAGGGGTCCGCCGTGGTGTCCATGGCGGAGCGATCAAAGCTGACCGGGGCAGATGGCGCGGCCGGTGCCGCGGACTGCACAGGAGCCGCGGCCTGTGAAAACGCTGCGCCGCAGGCAAGCAGCACAGCACAAAGGGTGGACAGAATTTTCATGGGGAGCCTCGCAGTCCAAACCCCCGGAGGCCGCTCCGGCATGGTGCGCGGAGCATCTCTGACGGGGGAATGAATGCGAAGTTATCAGGATTGCCCGCGAATTGCGAGCTTCGTAATGCTTCTTAACATTTCTGCCGGTTAGAAGACGTGCAGTTTGATGCTGAGGTACTTTTTCGGGTCCTGGCGAATGGCTTTTACCAGCCCCTGGCTCTCCACCATCATCTTGTCGGCGTTGTTGTACAGCGAGTCGTCTTTCAGCAGCTTGCCTGCCGTACCCTTGCCCTGCTGCAACTGCTCGGTGATCTGGGCCAGGTTGGTCACCATCAGGTCGAGCTTCCTGGCAAACTCAGGATCCTTGGCGAACTTGCCCAGTCCGCCCTCGCCGCGGTTGATGCTGTCCATCAACTGGTTCGCCTTGGAGAGCGTCTGGTTGGCGTTGTCGTACAGCGATGGATCCTTTACCAGCTTGCCAATCGAACCCTTGCCCTGGTTGATGCCGTCGGCGATGGTGTTCAGCTTGTCCACCGTGTCGTTGGCCTTCTGGTAAAAGCTGTCGTCGGCCATCAGCTTGCCCAGGCTGCCGCGGCCGTTGCTCAAGTCACTCAGCAACTTGTTAGCCTGCGCCACCGAGCTGTTCAGGTTGTTGTAAAGCTGCTGGTCGTAGATCAGCTTGCCGACCGAGCCCTTCTGGTCTTCCACGGCGCTCAGCACGCGGTCCAGGCGGCTGACCAGGGTATCCACGTTGATCAACGTGGATTGTGACGAGCGCACCACGTCCTGGATGTCCGGCACGGTCTCACTGGGCAACTCGGCGCCGTTCTGCGCCACCGGCCCGGCGGCGTGGTTGGAATCAATGTCCACGAAGGATTCGCCCAGCACGCCCGAGGTGGAGAGCATCACCTTGGAGTCGGTTCGCAGAAAGGGCTGGAACTTTGCGTTCACCTGCATGTTCAGCTCCACCGGCGTGCTGTTGCCCTTCGGGTCATGGTGGTTGACGATGCGAATGCTGCGTACGTTGCCAATGTCCACGTTGGAGAGACGCACGGGCGCGCCGGTGCGCAGGCCGTTGGCGTTGTCCACGTAACACATCAGGGTGACGGTATGGGAAAACAGGCCGGAGGTGCCGCTCATCAAAAAGACGAGAAAGCCCATCACCAGGATGGCGAAGACAACAGTCAGCCCAACTCGAAGCTGGGACCAGTGCAGTTGTTTTTGGCTTGGCACGGTTTCTCCAATCAACTCGTGAGCCGAATCATAACAAACCCGGAGCTTTCATGGACTGCGGAATCCACTGGCAAGCCGCACCGGCTCAGGCCAACTCCATCACCACCTGGGCCATGGCCATGGACGCGGTGTGGGTAATGCTCACCAGTATGCGTCCGGTGCCCATCTGCTGGGCAATCTGTTGGGCCACGCCGTGCAGGACAATGACCGGCTGGCCGGTGGCCAAACGGGTGACCTCAAAGTCACACCACCCCACGCCGCGGTGCCAGCCCGTGCCCAGGGCCTTCATGGCCGCTTCCTTGGCGGCAAAGCGTCCGGCGAAGCGCTCCATTTTGTTCGGCTTGTTCTCGCAGTAAGCGCGCTCGGCAGGGGTGTAGATGCGCGCCAGAAAGCGTTCGCCATGGCGCGTAATCGCCTGCTCAATGCGCTCCACCTCGCACAAATCCACGCCAATGCCCAGAATCATGTCATTTAGCCTACACCCGACGGCCGAGTGAGACTAGCCGACCTCGACCAGGATTACTTGGGGCATCGGAACATTCAGCACACCGTCAGTTACACTGCCATCAATCCGGCCAGATTCGAGAAACTCTGGCGCTAATTGAGCAATGCCTTTTGTAGTGCTTCCACCTGCTCATCGGTATCCGTCCACGGAACCTTATAGGCATACTCCAGGTGGTTTTTTATCCCGGGGTCAGCTTTCAAAAGGTCGAATTCATCAATGACCGCCGTGAGCAGAATCAAGTAGCATCTCGCCGCAAGTACGAATGAACTACCTTGCAAAATAGGGTAGGTTTCGGGTTTTAGATCAAATCCTGTGAGGCCCGCCGCGTGGGTATACCAACTCAATTCGGCGTATTTCATATCGTAGATTTCATCGAAAGGCGCTTTCAGCAAAAGTGCTCTTGCGCGCAGGTCTTTCCCCGACCAGTGGGGCACCTTCACGGCACCGGGCCAGAGAGTGTTTTGCTCGGCCTCAATTCGAGCTTCGTTATTTTTTATAAAGTCGGCAGGAACAGTCAAACTGTCAGCCGCGTTTGGATGAGCGGCCTTGAAGGCAACAATCCGTTTAGCTGCCCGTAGTTTTTCAACTTCAGAAAACGCCGCGATTTTTTTAACGGCATCCTCGACGACGGCGATTAGCTTTATATCGACAGCAAGCTCGAACAGACTTCGCGCGAGCATCATGCTTGCCTGAACATCTTTTACGTATTTGAGAGACAACAAGCTTTCGATGTTGGCTTTGCCGCGAAAATAGATTCCGGTGAAGCAGTTATCCCGCTCGTTCTTTGATAGCAACCCCCGGATCACTCCCCTGACCTTCTGCTGGTCAAACTGATTGAGGCTCTTGATTACTGTGAAGAAGCGCTCCGGAGCCAGCAAGACATCCTCCCCCGGTCCTGTTCCCACAGGAAGAGACAACTTACGAAATACCCGCATTGCGTCGTGCGAGGTGAAATTGCCCCGGAGCAATCCCGTAGCTTCCGCAAGGGCTTGCTTGACGGGATATCTTTTGCCGTTCACCTGTACGGAAACCTCGCGTATATTCTCCGGCTCTACGGTTTGAAGTTTTTGCTCGACCTCTTCCCTGTTCAGGAGGAACTCGACGCCGCCGACTGTGAACTTGAGTTTTTCTCTCATAGCACCACCTTTTCACCACCTACTATACCACCACCACCTATCTTTTGCGCACCATTCCCTGCTCGTTCGCCGTACCCCTTTCCCCCGTGACCCGGAGCACGGAGGGTGCGAAGGCAGTGTAGCCACCCTTGCTGGCAGTGACTCTGTTTTTGCTCCCCCGCTTCGACCCCGCCGTTGGGGTTCACTTCAAAACAAAAGAGGAAACCATGACGACCGATACAACAGCAATAATTGCCGCGCTAGCCGACCTCGACGAGCCCGTAGCGGCGGTTCCAGTGCGTGCGCAGGTAGTCCACGGCGGCGCGCTTTTCTGTGTCCGCGATCTCCGGCGTCTTCTCTTCCAGCAAGGCGCGCGCCTCGCGCTTGGCCAACTCCAGCAGCTTGCGGTCGCGGATCAGGTTCGCCACCCGCAGACTGGGCATTCCCGCCTGGCGGGTGCCGAAGAACTCGCCGGGGCCGCGCAGCTCCAGGTCTTTTTCCGCCACCTCAAAGCCGTCCGTGGTGCTGACCATGGTGTCCAGCCGCTGCTGCGCTTCTTCGCTCACCTTGCCGCCGGTCATCAGGATGCAGTAGGAGCGCGCCGCGCCGCGGCCGATGCGTCCGCGCAACTGGTGCATCTGCGAGAGGCCAAAGCGCTCGGCGTGCTCAATCACCATCACCGAGGCGTTGGGCACATCCACGCCCACCTCAATCACCGTGGTAGAGACGAGCACCTGCACCTCGTTCTGCTTGAAGCGGCGCATCATCAGCTCTTTTTCTTCGGCCGTCATGCGCCCGTGCAGCAAGCCGACTTTCAGGTCGGGCAGAATCTTCTTGCGCAGCTCGTCGTACATCTTGATGGCGGCCTTGAGACCGGTATCTTTCTCCTCGTTCTCTTCAATCACGGGATAGACGACGTAGGCCTGCTGGCCGCCGTTGACCACCTTGCGCACAAACTCCCAAACCTCCTCGGCGCGTTCGTCGCTCACCACGCGGGTCGCCACCGGAGTGCGTCCCGGCGGCAGCTCGTCCAGCACACTGACGTCAAGATCGCCGTACAGCGTCAGGGCCAGGGTGCGCGGAATCGGCGTCGCGGTCATCACTAGCACGTCGGGCTGCACGTCGCTGTTCTTGCGCATCAACTTCATGCGTTGCATCACGCCAAAGCGGTGCTGCTCGTCCACAATCACCAGCCCCAGGCGGTCGAACTCGACCTTGTCCTCCAGCAGGGCGTGGGTGCCAATCACCATCTGCGCCGTGCCGCGTGCCACGTGGCGGCGAATGTCCTTCTTTTGCAGCTGGTCGAGCGAACCGGTCAGCAGCACCACCCGGTAGCCGGCGGGCTCCAGCACGGCGCGGGCGGAGAGGTAATGCTGCGTGGCAAGAATCTCCGTGGGTGCCATCATCGCCACCTGGTAGCCGTTTTCCATGGCCAGCACGGCGGCCTCAAAGGCCACAATCGTCTTGCCGCTGCCCACGTCGCCCTGCAACAGCCGCCGCATGGGCGAAGGATGCGCCATGTCGGTGGCAATCTCCTTGAAAACCTTTTTCTGCGCCCCCGTGGGATGGAAGGGAAGAATCTTCTTGAGCGCCGCGCGGACATTTTCCGTGGGGGCAAAGCCGATGCCGGGCTGGCTGCGCGCCCGCCGCCGCTTCAGCTCCAGTCCAAGTTCAAGAAAAAAAAGCTCTTCGAAGATCAGCCGCCGATGCGCCGGGGTGGCCGCCGCCTGCAGGGCCATAAAGCTCTCACCGGAGTCGGGCCAATGCACCTGCCACAGGGCCTCGGCCCGGGGAACAAGCCCCAGGCGCTCGCGAATGGCCTTCGGAATGGCGTCGCCCACCTCAGGAGGCATCTGCTCCAGGGCGGTGCGGATAATCCTGCGGAACCAGCGTGCGTTCAGCTTGCCGGTGGCCTCGTAGATGGGAACGATGCGCCCGGTCTCGAGCGACTCAAAGCGTTTCTGCTCTTCACTTTCCGCTGGAGCGCCGTCGGGTGCGGGCTCGTGCAGAATCTCAAATTGCGGCTGCAGCATTTGCAGGCCGCCGCGGCCAAAGGTGGAGAGTTCCACCTTGCCGTAGAGCGCCACCAGGGCTCCGGGCTGAAATTTGCCCTCCAGGTAGCCGCCGCGGAACCACAAGCATTTCAGCTTGTTACGGCCCTGCCCGGCGGTCATCTCGAAGACGGGCATGCGTTTGGTGCGGAAGAGTCCGCTGCCGCGCACCTCGGCGATGACCGAGGCCATCTCGCCGGGCTGGAGCTGCTCAATCGTGCGGGGATTCAGCCGGTCTTCGTAGCGGAAGGGCAGGTAGTAGAGCAGGTCCTCGATGGTATGCAGACCCTTGGCGGCCAGGGTCTCGGCCACCCGCGGGCCCACGCCCTTCAGGAACTGCACCTCGCTGGTGCT